>WREB01000351.1 GCA_009779525.1 Defluviitaleaceae bacterium | reverse complement strand
CCGTCCGCGCTGTATTGCGGTTCGCGGTCGCAAGTCTTCGGGATAAACCAAACCCTGTCCCCGTACAGCAAGGCGTACGCCCGCAGGATGCCCTCGCCGGAAAGGGAGGCGGATAGAGCGGGGTAATCGTCAAGGATCGCTTCGGGAAGTCCGCGTATGGCGCGTTCGGTGATCCATTTGCATATCCGCGACGGATCGGTTTTCGCAAGGAAAATGTCCGGTCCGTCGCCTGAAGCGTTAAGCAGTTCGAACGCGGCGTTTCCGTCAGCCTCGCCGTAGGGTATCGCCGTGATCCTGACGCCCAGCTTAACGAGCATCCGGTAGGCGATATCGTCGCTTTGCGCCTCGTTGTCGTCCATGAGAAGGCGTAGCGTCACCGGTTCGCCCGCGCCGCCTCCGCCTTCGTATTCCGGTTCGAACGGCGGATAATCGCCGTACGGGTCTTTATCGCCGGGATTTTCCGCTTCGACGCCGCTAAATAGCCGGCAGGTAGCTTGCGTAAATAAAAAAACGGCGGCGATCACCGCCGCGAGGGTTCGCCTCAGCCGCATAAGAATTTTTTTATCCGTTCCAGCACCGCGTCCATCTGCTCGTTCGTTCCGATCGTGATCCGAAGAAAATCGCTGAGCCTCGGCTTTTCGAAATAGCGGACGTAAATCTTATGTTCCCTTAAATAATCGAACAGGCTCTTTGCGTCGGCCTTGCCGTGTTTTGTCAGGACATAGTTGGCTTGCGAAGGCAGCGTTTCAAATCCCAGATTGTCCAAACCGCGAACGAACCGCTCTCTTGTCTGAGCGATGCGCGAGGCGGCCGCCCTGTAGTAGGCGTCGTCTTCGAGCGCGGCGACGGCTAAGACTTGCGCGGTGAAATCCAGCGGATACGAGTTGTAAGAATTTTTTACGGAAGTGAGGAACGCGATCAGTTCGGCGTTCCCGAACGCCAGCGCGATCCTGGCGCCGGCGAGCGCGCGGTACTTCGAAAACGTGTGCACGACTATCAGGTTATCGTATTCGCCGATTAAAGGGACCGCCGATTCGGCGCCGAAATCGACGTACGCCTCGTCGATCACGACGATCACGCCGGGGTTCGCCTCGAGTATTTGGCGCGTCTCCTTGCGGCCGAAGGCGACGCCCGTCGGGGCGTTGGGGTTTGCCAAAATTATCCCGCCGTTTTCGCGCGAATAGCCGTCCGGTTCGATCGCGTACTCCTCGTTTAGGGGGACCGTTTCATATGATATTTTATACAGGTCGCACCAGACGGGATAGAACGAATAGGTGACGTCCGGGAACAAGACGGGCTTCCCGGAATTAAAGTACGTCATGAATATCAGCGCAAGCGCGTCGTCCGAACCGTTCGCGGGAAACACCTGGAGCGCCTCAAGCCCGTAGAATTTTGCCGCGGCTTCCTTCAACGCCTTGCTCTCGGGATCGGGGTAAAGCCTGAACGTCCCCGGGTCGAGCCTCATTTGCGCCTCGATTACGCCGGGCGACGGGGGGTACGGATTTTCGTTGGTGTTGAGTTTGATTATTCCCGGAACGTCCGGCCGTTCGCCCGCGGCGTACGGGACGACGCGGCGGATGTTTTTTAACAGGTCAGTGTTCATTTGCAACCGTCGATCGTCTTCTTAAAGCTTTCGAGCGAAACGAGGACGGTTTGCTTTTTCACGCAGTAGGCGACGCGGAAATGGCCGGGCGTCCCGAACGCCCTTCCCGGAACGACGAGCAGCCGGTTGCGCTTCGCGGCCTCGCAAAACGCCGCGTCGTCGGCTATAGGCGATTTCGGAAAAAGATAAAACGCGCCCTGCGGTTTGAAGCACTCATACCCCATCGCGGTCAGATTTTCGTACAGGATGTCCCTGTTTTCTTTGTACGGAGCGGCGTCGATTTTAATGTCCGCGCATTTCGCGGCGAGGAGCTGGAACAGCGACGGGCAGTTGACGAAACCGAGTATACGGTTGGCGGTGGCAAGCGCCGGCCAGATCTCGGCGTATCCGTCGAGCTCCGACGGAACGAGCAGGTAGCCGACGCGCTCGCCGGGAAGCGAAAGGGACTTGCTGTACGAATACGCGACGAACGTGCTGTCGTAAAACTTCGCGGCGAACGGCACTTCTATTCCGTCGTACGCAATCTCCCTGTAGGGCTCGTCCGAAACCAGGTAGATCGTTTTGCCGGTCCTGCCCCGCCATTTTATGAGGATTTCGGCGATCTCCCTTAGAGTTTTTTCGGAATAGACGGCTCCGCTCGGATTGTTCGGCGAATTTATTATCACGGCCTTCGTTTTAGGTGAAAGCGCGCCCTCGAATTTTTCGAGGTCCGGCTGGAAATCATGCGTGTTAGCCTGGATCGCCTTCAGCTCGCAGCCGAAGTTTTTGACGTACCAGGTGTACTCGCCGAAAAACGGCGCGAAGGTTATCACCTCGCCGCCCGGGTCGAGAATCGTCTTGAACGCGACGTTCATTGCGCCCGCCGCGCCGACGGTCATCGCGAGGTTGTTTTCGGTG
>WREB01000350.1 GCA_009779525.1 Defluviitaleaceae bacterium | reverse complement strand
TCGGACTACCTGAAGGACATCCACACCTCGCTAAAGACGGTCGCAGCCAACCAAACCGAAGCACTGGATCTCTACGAAAAATCGTGGAGGGAGCTTATAAAAACGGTCGAGCACAGCCCAAGCGGCGTATGGGCGGGGCTTATAAAGCTCGCGGACGAAGTCAAAAAAATCAGGCTGAAGGCGAAAACGGAGGAATGTCCGAAAGTTTTGATCGTCGGCGAGATTTACGTAAGGAGGGACGACTTCGCGGTCGGCGAACTTATCGACTTGATGAGCGGCCGCGGCATCGTAGTAAAAGTAGCGGGCGTTTCGGAATGGATCCATTATCTGGATTTCGTCCGCGAGTACGACCTTAGGAAGCGGCTTAAGCTACTGAGCCCCGGGGCGCGGCTTTTCTCTGATCCGCGGCGAAAACTGTTTGTTTTGGGGATCGAAAAATGGTGGAAGCGCGGCGTCGAAAAGAGGACGCTAAAAATCCTGCGCCCGACCGGGCTGATACCCGAGACGCCGCACGAAATGAACGAAATCATGGGATACACCCAAAAGCATTTTTTAAACCTCGAGCTTAATTCGGAAATCGCGGTTTCGTCGGGCTCGGCGGCGGCGGCGATGGAAGCCGGGTATTCGGGCGTCGTAAACATCAGCCCGTTCGCGTGCCTGATAGGGCGCGTGATAGAGGGGATATACACGCCTTGGGCGAGGGAGCGCAACTACCCGGTCCTTTCCGTCGAGGTCGACGGCAACCAGCTTCCGCCGAACGTCGTCAACAAGCTCAATATCTTCATGGTCAACGCGCTTCGCTTCAAGGGAGGGCACGACGTTTCGAAACTGATCGACGCGCCCTAATCTTCCTTCGCGCACTCCACGAGGAAAGCCATCACGTTTTCGGGCGGCACGTCCGGTTCGAGCACGTGCGTCGGCGCGATTATCAGCGCGCCGTCGTACCCGAAGCGCTCCTTGCTTTTTTTGACCGCATCCCTTACGTCGCAAGGCGCGCCGAAGGGCATCGTAGTCTGCGTGCCGATCGTCCCGTGAAAGACGAAGCTTTTTCCGAAGTCGCGCTTGACTTTGTCCAGGTCCATGCATTCCGGCTGCAGCGGGTTTAGAATGTCAATGCCGATCTCGGCGAGGTCCGGCAGTATTTCCGTTATGTCGCCGTCGGAATGATACCAAAGCAGCACGTTCGGGTTGATCGCCTTGGCGACCTCGATTACTTCACGCTGCTGCGGCTTTATAAGGGTCCGCCATAACTCGGGGCGCATGACGAGCGCGCGCTGCGTCGCCACGTCGTCGCCCGTCCTTATTATATCGGCGCCCGCCTTGGCCAGCGCGATCGCGCGCCTCAATATCTGGTCGTGGACGCGGCCGAGTATGTAGCTTGGGATCGCCGGGTCCGTCTCCATGTCCATCAAAAAATTTTCGTAGCCGCGTATCTGCCAGGCGTCTTCGTACTGGTTGCCCGCCCAGCCGGACGCGACGCGCCCCGCGGCGTGGGCGCGTTCCACCTGGCGAGACATCCCGCCGTCCGACCAGCCGTAATGGTCGGCGAACGGGAAGCCGCGGCAGTCGCCGACCGTCTTCGCGTTTCGAAGCGGGCTTACGTACCTGGTGAAATGATGGGCGCTTCCGGGGATTTCGAGGACGCCGAGCCTGTTGATGAACGCGCCTTGCGGCATTTCGTCGTCCGCGTAGTATTTTTTAAAGTCGCGCTCTTCCGCGCGTTCCGGCGGCGCAAGCGAAATCTCGACCGGCTCGAACGTCCCGAACGCTTCCGCGAACGAAGTATCGGCGGAAAGCCCGTAGCGCAATAAAAAATTTTGCCTGGTCGACTCGATGAAATGGCAGCCGAAAAGGAATCTGCCGGTATATTCGCGCGAGACCGTTTTTTTGAAATGCTCGAGCTGCGTCGTCGCGCGGCCGGCAGCGCCCGCCGTCATCTGCCCCGCACCGCGGCTGAAACTTGAATCAGGTACTGTTCGGGGTTTTCGACAGAAATTTCGTCGTGGAGGTAGATTTCGTAAACCGGCCCGGCGAGCCGGATGTCGTTTTCCTTTGCGCCGGCCAAAATCCTATCAGGCAGGTCCCCGACGTTGCCGTAATAGCCCCTCGCGTAGCCCACGAGGTATTCGCCGGCTTCCTTTTCGTCGCGCCCGGATGGCGCTAGCGAAAAGAACCGCGACGGCTGCCCCGGGTTTTTTGCGAACGTGCCGATGTCTTCGTAAACTCCGCCTATCGGGTACGCCGTGTTGATCTTCCGGTCCTTCATCTGCTTGAGGAAAACGAAAAAGCTTTCGTAAAAATGGCCGCTGCTGAAATCGGTGACCGGCCCCAGCTCGATCGGCGTCGCCGCCATGCTTTTTACCGAGACGTTTTCCTCGTTTGCGCCAAGCCCCTCCTGTATCAGCCCGCAATACGTGTGTATGAGCGAATAGGCCTGCTGCAGCCGTAGCAGCTCCTGGTTTAACTCAAGCTCGTGCCTCTGAAGCAGTTCAAGCATGTCCGCCGGATTTCTG
>WREB01000349.1 GCA_009779525.1 Defluviitaleaceae bacterium | reverse complement strand
CGCGGGCAAGAAGGCTCAGTTCTATGATTTCCGGCCGTTAAGCCTTCTCGAGGGCGCCGGTTTACCTGGCTGGCAGTCGCATATCGCGGGCGATTCCGGCACCATCGAGGCCGATCCGGCGCTAGGAGTAGATTTCCTCCCCGCAAATCCGCTCTGCGCAGGCATGGGGTTGACGGTGAGCTTTACCACCCTTCCGCCGATCGTATCGCTTCCGGCGGCGACCACTCCTCCGGCATCGGGTCAGCAGTCCCAAACCAACCCGCCGCCGGCGAATACGCCTTCAATTTCTAATTTCCGAAAGATCAGGACATATACGCCCGGCCAATTTACGGACGTCAACGAAAACGAATGGTACGGGTACAACAGGGGCAAATCGGTCGCGACGGCTTACGAATACGGGCTGATGCAGGGAGTCGACCAGACGTCGTTCAACCCGGCGGGCGCGATGACGGTCGCGGAGGCGCTGGCGCTGGCGTCGCGGGTCAGGAGCATCTACAGCGGGGGGACGGGGGAATTCACGCTAGGAAGGGTCTGGTACCAGGTATACGTGGATTACGCCGTCAAAAACGGAATCGTAAACCAAGGCGATTTCGAGAATTACGGAAGGGCCGCGACCCGCGCGGAGATGGCGTATATCTTTTCGCGCGCGCTCCCCGCGGCCGAATACAAGCCGCAAAACACCGTCGATTCGCTTCCCGACGTGCACTCCGCTACCCCGCACGCGGCGGCCGTTTATATGCTTTACAGGGCGGGCGTTTTGACCGGCAATGACGAATCGGGCACATTCAACCCGAACAACGGAATAACGAGGGCCGAAGCGGCGACGATAATAAACAGGGTGATCATTCCGGCGACCAGGGCCTCGGGCAGGAAATTCGGCTGAGGCTTCGGCGAAATTTCCGGCGGGCCTGGTTATTCCGATTTAGGCTTTAGCGATATAAACGGAGGTTAAGTTCATTCTAAGGAAACTTTAACGCGATATCGGCGGCGGTCGAAATCAATTCGGCCCGCCGCCGACAATTTTTATGAGGAACAGGCAGGGGTTCTCCTCGTCCCAAAAATTTTTGAAAACTTCCAGCGGGAAAAACCCCATTTTTTCGTAAAACGCCCGCGTCCCATCGTAGGGCGCGTAACCGACCGATTCGTCGAGCGTCTTTACGGTAAGGAACGAATGATTGTTGACGGCGCAGTACTTAACGGCTTCGCCGATCATAAGGCTCCCCGCCTTGCGACGTTGGAAGCTTTCCAGGACGCCGATGCCGTATATTTCGGCGGCGAAGCGGTTATGTATTTTTAACGCGGTAAACCCGACCGGCTCGCCGCCGTCGTACGCCGCAAAAAACGGCAACTCCCTGTGGGCCACGGATTTTCTGTCGACGTCCTCGGGCGGGCTGAACCACTTCGGCAGCGAATGCATTATCCTCAGCGTGACCGCCGTCTTTACGTCGGGGTCGTCTATTAGGCGGATCTCAAACATGCGTATCCTTTCCCCGCGATTGTTTTACGGATAATTCCGTTAATACATGCCTCTAAACCGTCGTAAGCGCGGCGACGGCTAAAGTGATTGTTCGCGCTGACCACTCCATTTGGTCAGCCACTCCAGCTGCCTGTCAAAAAACGCGGAATCGACGCAGTCGGGTCCGTGCAATTCGATTATCGTGGCCTGGAGCGCGAAATGGTAGAGGGCTATCAAGTCGCCGAACGAATCTATTTCGTTTTCGGAAAGCGGGCAATACTTTAAATATTCCGGGAGGAAGCGCGCAAGCACGGCTTTTGACTTATCAAATCCGCCGGCGCTAAGTTCGAAATAGTCGGTCATGTTGCATATGAGCGCGGAGTCGTACATCGGAAATCCCATGCACGAGGTGTCGAAATCAAGCAAAAACAGCCTGCCGCTAGAATCCGCGTGGATGTTGCCCCGGTACAGATCGCCGTGGTTATAGCCTTGCCGCAGCCCCTTCAGCCTGTCCCAAAGCGCCTCGCCGTAAGCGGCGAACTCGCCGGATCTCGGATAATCTTTGCTTTGCAAAATATCGACGTATCTTCCGACGTAATACTGTTTGTCGCGCATAATTAAATCGCCCGCGTAATTCCGCATCTCAAGGTGGAGCCGCCCAATTAGCGCGCCGATTTTTTCCGCGTCGCGTTCCGGGTCGGATTCGCATCCCTCGATGAAACCGTAAAGCATGAACAGCTCCCCGCGCGCTTCGGCGAACGGTCTGCCGTCGAACGCGGGGACTACGGGCGGAACCGGAAAGCCCCTTTCCGATAAAAACGATTGGATTTCGACTCCGGTTACCGCGTTGGCGCGAAAGGCCGGCTTTACCATTCGCAGAAAATAACGCTCGCCGCGCGAATAAACGGCGTACGAAACGCTGCCGCCGTCGCGAAACATCTCGATTTTATCGAACGCGACCGGATAGTTTTCGCGCAAGGCGCGTAGCAGCCCCGAATTATCCTTCAACGCGTTTGCCTTCATCCGCGAAAGGAACGCTTCGCCTCCAAGCGGACGG
>WREB01000348.1 GCA_009779525.1 Defluviitaleaceae bacterium | reverse complement strand
AGGAAAGCTGCCTGTTGCTTGTAAACGGCGGCCTCCGCTGCGGCACGTTGTCGGTATGGCCTTCGACGCGTATCCTGTGCCCGCGATATTCCAATAGCTTATCGAGAACACCGTCGATGATCGCGTACGATTCGATTTTAATGTCTGCGCTCCCCGAATCGAACAGCATGTCGTCCCCGAAGTTTATCACCATATGATCAGAGGCGGGAGGCACGTCGATTAATATCACGTTTTCGCCGTAATTTTCCGCGACGTACGTGCGGAAGGTGTTCGTCATCGCCTGCATCTGGTCCCTTCCCGCCTGAAACGCGGCGGCCGCTGCTGCAGCTGCTGGGTCGACGTTATCCGAAGGGGCGCTGTCGCCCGTCTCGACGATCGGGTCTTCCATGTCGATCGTCTCGGGCCCGCCCGTCGTCTCGATGATTCCCGGGCCGAGGTCTGTAAGCGTGTCGCCGAACCCCCCCGAAAAAATGACCGGCCTCCCCGCGTAGGATTCCGCGAGCGCTTCGATCTTTCGCACGTCGAGGTTCGACATCGAAAACAGCAGCACAAAGAAAGTCATAATAAGCGTGACCATGTCGCTGAACGTAACCATCCATTCCGCAACCGGCCTCTTGCCCGATGTCTTTTGCTTCTCGCGCGCCATATTTTATTCCTCTTCGCCCTTCTTGCCTCCGCCCGCGCCTACTGCGCCGCGGAGCGCGGGGGCAAGGAAGGATTTGAGCTTTTCTTCGATGATGCGCGGATTCTCCCCCGCCTGTATCGAAAGCATTCCCTCTATCAAAACCGTCTTGAGCAATACTTCTTCCTTGCTTATCATCCTCATCTTGAGGGCGGCGGGGCCGGCCATCAGGTTTGCGACGAGGTTGCCGTAGAATGTGGTGATGAACGCGACCGACATGTTGGGGCCGAGGCTTCCCGGGTCGTCGAGTTTTAATAACATGAGTATGAGGCCGACCATCGTGCCGACCATTCCGTACGCGGGCGCCTGCGACGCCATGAATTCGTAAACCGAGGCGACCTCGCCGTGACGGTCTTCGATGTACGCGAGTTCTGTTTCCATTATGCCTTTGACAAGTTCGGGGTCGGTTCCGTCGACGATAAGGTTTATGCCTTTCTTGAGGAATTCGTCGTCCATGCTCTGCGTGGATTCTTCGAGGGCGAGCACGCCTTCCTTGCGCGCGGTGTTCGCGAGCGCGACTATCTGGTCGATCGCGCCCGCTGGGTCCAGCGTCGGAGGCTTGAAGATAACGCCGTACGCTTTTAAGGCTTTAAGCAGGCGGTCGAATTTGAACGCGATGAACGTCGAGGCTATCGTTCCTCCGAAGACTATCATCGCGCCCGCCGCGCTCACGAAGGCCTGCGCGTCGCCTATAACCCAGCCCGCCGTGATGAATATTGAAAGCAGAATAAATGCGATACCGGATATAAAACCGATAATTGACCCTAATTCCAAAGCGCACAGCCCCTCCCGGCTTTGATCAGTTTATGCCAGCGCCGCTTAGTTCTTCGCGGCCTCTATTCTTTTTAAAATCTCGTCGAGCGATTCGAGCACTATGATCTTTCGCCCCGTCGTCATCGTAATAGTCGTGTCGGGGGTGGATTCGATCGTCTCGATAAGGGCGTCGTTTATCACGAGTTCCTTGTCGTTGAGCTTGGTTATCTTAATCACGGCGCCACAACCTTCGCGTTTATTAAAATTGTAACACAACCGTTATATGTAAACAAACAAATTAATAAATTGCAACGAAGGCCGGAAAAAGCGCTCCGGCCTTCGCTTCGCGATTAAAATTATCTCTTCAAGTTGACGAGCTCCGCGAGCATGTCGTCGGAGACCGTGATCACGCGCGAGTTCGCCTGGAAGCCGCGCTGCGTCGTGATCATCTCTGTGAATTCCTGCGAGAGGTCGACGTTTGACATTTCGAGCGCGCCGCCCATTATGTCGCCCGTGTCGCCCGTTCCGTCGAACTGCCCCGAGTTCGCGGTTTCGACGTAGAGGTTGCTTCCGACCTTTTCCAAACCCGCGGGATTGCGGAATTTCGCGACGGGAATTTGCCCGAGTAGGCGCGTTTCGCCGTTTGAGTAGCGGCCGGTGATTTTTCCGTCGCCGCCGATGCTGTAGTCCTCGAGCGAGCCCGGCGCGTTGCCGTTGCGGTATAAAATCTTGGCGGTGATGCGCTCGCCGTCAAACTGCGTGAATTCCGTGAAGTCGAGCGAAACGACGCCCCGGATTGCATCAGTACCGTTCATCGCGGCCATTCCCGTATCACCGATATTGCCTATCGCGGCTCTCGGATCGAGAGCCGTTTCCGGGGTTATGAAAAGACTCATCCTCGGCGGTTCGTTTGCGACATACATGTTCTGTTCAAGGGTGTATACTGTATCTCCGCCCGTAGTCGCAACCGACGCATATCCGAACGCTTTGAGGCTTCCGTTTATATCGAATTTCAAATACCCGACGTCGTCAACATCGCTTGTTGCGGAACCGTACAGCACTTCAAGCTCGTATTCGTCGTCGTTTTT
>WREB01000347.1 GCA_009779525.1 Defluviitaleaceae bacterium | reverse complement strand
TAGCGCTCGGCTGCATGCGCATGTCGGGCCTTGATTCCGGAAGCGCAGCCAGGTTGATTAGCGCCGCATGTGAATCGGGAATAAACTATTTCGACCACGCCGACATATACGGAGGCGGAAAATCCGAAAGCGTTTTCCGCGACGCGTTAAAGCAGGCGAAGATACCGCGCGGGGACGTCTTTATCCAAACAAAATGCGGCATAAAAAAGGGATGCTTCGATTATTCTAAGGAGCACATCATTTCGTCGGCAGAGCAAAGCCTCGCGCGCCTCGGAACCGATTACGCCGACGCGCTGCTCTTGCACCGGCCGGACACTCTCATGGAGCCGGAGGAAGTCGCGGAAGCGTTCGATCGCCTGCATTCGTCGGGAAAAGTTCGATATTTTGGGGTAAGCAACCATAATTCCGGCCAAATCAAGCTGCTTGGCAAATACGTGCGGCAGCCATTGATCATCAACCAGTTGCAATTTTCGATAACTAACACCGGAATGATCGACAGCGGGCTTAACGTCAACATGAAAAACCCGCCGTCGGTGGATCATGACGGCGGGCTGTTGGAATTCTGCAGGATAGAGGGTATCACGATACAACCCTGGTCGCCGTTCCAGCACGGTTTTTTCGAAGGGACGTACATCGGAAACGCTAAATATAAAGAATTAAACGAGGAGCTAGCCAAGACCGCCGCGGAGCACGGAATCTCGGTCGAAGCCGCGTCGATCGCATGGATACTCCGCCACCCCGCGAAGATGCAGCCGATCATCGGAACGACCAAACCCGAGCGGGTCGCGGAAATTTCGAAAGCGTCTGAAATATCCTTAACGCGCGAAAAATGGTACTCCCTGTACCTTTCGGCCGGGAATACGCTTCCTTGAGCCAGCTTTAGTTTCTCGGATGCGCGGCCAGCGCCTTGATTTCTGCGGCGTGGGCCATCAAAAGCAAGCCTCCGTCATCCTTAAACTGAGGCGACAAAGCTTTTTTCCATTTAGCCGACAGCGTTTCAAGCGAGGCTACCAGATCAGCGTAAAAATCAAGCGGAAGGCCCTCGTCGTCCATATGCGGCGCGAGGGCCGTTTTTATTTCGCTCATATCGAAGACGGTCTTCAGGTAATCGACCAAGACAAGCGCGGCCAAATGCTTATGCGTATAGAAACGCTTTTCTAACGGCGGCGGGATAATGCCGATCCGGATATAGTTTTGGACCATCGCGCGAGTTATGCCGATTTCTTTTTTAATAAAAAATTTAACGACTTGGGCGATCGTCATTTTCTTTGAGAACTGGCCTATGTCGCTTAACGGATCGAACATCCAACCACTTTCCTAATCAAATTCCAGTGCTTCCGAACCCGCCCGCCCCGCGCGCGCTTTCGGGCAGCTCGTCCGTTTCGATAAAGCAATCCGACTCATATTTCGCAATCACGATTTGGGCGATGCGGTCGCCCCGCTTGACGGCAAAATCTTCGTTCCCGAGATTAATCAGGATCACGCGGATTTCGCCGCGGTAGTCGCCGTCGACGGTTCCGGGCGCGTTAAGCATCGTCACCCCGAATTTTTGCGCAAGCCCGCTCCTGGGCCTGACTTGCGCCTCGTATCCCGCGGGAAGCGCTATGCAAATCCCAGTCGGTATGACCACGCGGCCGCCGCGCCCCGGTATCGTAACATCGCCATGTACGTTCGCGTAAAGGTCCATTCCGGCGGAATTTACGGTCATCCGGGACGGCAGAGGCAAGTCCAAGGCGTTTTCCGCGCGTTTTAATAAAAAAGGCATTTTCAGGTATTGTATCTCATTCGAAATTCTTCTTCGCGCGCGTCCGGGCCCACGAATGATAGGCTTATTTTATCCAATTGCAAAACGCGTTCGCATATTTCATAAAATTTATCGAGATTCACCGCGTCGATTTTTTCGATCAATTCGTCCGACGTGACCGTTTTGTTTAACATCAGCATAGTGCGGCCGATGCTGTTCATCCTGCTCGAGGTGCTCTCGAGGCTTAACAGGTAGCCGCTCTTTAACTGCTCCTTCGTATTAAACAACTGTTCTTCGGTTATCCTGTCAGTAAGCATGCGCTTTGTTTCCTCCACGATCAAGCCTAAAACCTCGCCGACTTGAATTGGGTTTAACGCCGCGTATACCAAAAACAGCCCCGTTTCGGTGAAGCTTGAGTTGCATGAATAAACGGAGTAAGCCAAACCCCGCTCCTCGCGGATCTTTTGGAAAAGCCGCGAGCTCATTCCGCCGCCGAAGATCGTGTTTACCGCCGCCATCGCATAGTTATCGTCCGAACCGGCGGGAATACCCGGAAAACCGACGCACATGTGCGTCTGCTCGATGTCCTTCTCCTTGACCGCGAACGCGGGCGCGTAGACGGAATCATACGAAGGTTCGAAAAAACAGCTTGAAGGGGCGAACCCTCCGAAAACTTCGCCAAGCTTACCCAGCATCTCGTCCGGCTCGAAATTACCCGCCGCGGACAAGACGGTGTTCCTCGGGTCGTACCTACGGAGCAGATAGTCTTTTAACGCGCCGTTTCC
>WREB01000346.1 GCA_009779525.1 Defluviitaleaceae bacterium | reverse complement strand
TGTATACGAGGCCCCCGGCCAGCGCGCCGACGGCGCCGGACAAACCGCTCGAAAGCGAAACTTTCCTGAAGAACCAAATCCACATCTTGTTGGAGAGCCGCCTCCCGAGTATCTCCGAGACGGTTTCGGCCTGGTTGTAGAGGCGGATGTCCTTCGCCGCGAACTTTACGTTCTTGTATTCCATGTAATACCAAAACAGCGTGTTCGCCTTGGGGTTTTCGCGCTGTGTCATCTCCATCGCCTTTTTGTCGAGCCTGCGTATGAAAATCGGGCTCGCGACGCTGACCGCGGCGAGCGCCGCGATAAAAAACGACGCGGCGGGCGATGTGACGATGTTTTTTGCGTATTCGCCGGAAGAGGCGATCATCCCCGAAAAGAGCGCTAGCGAAAGGCCGACCGTAAATATGTTGCCAAGCAGGGACCCGAGCGAATACGTTATGTATATGACCCCGAGCCCGTTGCCGTTTTCCCTCGCGCGTATGTCGGCGATCGACTGGTTGACCCTGTTATTTTCTGTATTGCCGTAGTCCGTTTGCATGTAGGTCTTCGCGTAAAGCGCCGAAAGTTTGTTGTAGTTGAAATAATTTCTCGTATTTAACCGCCAGCCGACGAACGACGAAACTACCGAAAGCAAAAATACCGAAACGACCGCCGTAGCGGCGTACGCCGCGATAAGCCGCCCGTCCCTTTCGCCGGCGAGCTCGTTCAGGATTTTTGCCGACGCGAACAGCGTGACGACGGGCCGGAGCGAACTGATAAGCGAATTGACCGAAGTCATCCAAACGAAGCCCGGCAGCGTGTCGCGGACGACGCGAAAAGCCTTCGCGAGTATTTTGACCGATTCCCTCAACGCGTATCCGTCAGTTTTTTTCATACGGAAAGTCTTCCCCGTTAAACGCGATTTCGCCTTCGCGGTAGTAGTGCGCCTGTATCCTGAACATTTCCGAATACTTGCCCCCAAGCGCCATCAGCTCGTCGTGGCTGCCCTGCTCGGCGATCCTGCCGCCGTCGATAAAAAGCACGCGGTCGCAAAAACGCGTGCTCGCCAGCCTGTGCGATATGTAGATCGACGTCTTGCCCCTTGTCAGCTCCGCGTAGCGCGCGTAGACCTCGCTTTCGGCGATCGGGTCGAGCGCCGCGGTCGGCTCGTCGAGTATCATCGCCGGGGCGTCCTTGTAAAGCGCGCGCGCAAGCGCGAGCTTCTGCAGCTCCCCTCCGGACAACTCGACGGCGCCCTCGTGTATCGTCCGCGCCATCATCGTCCGTTCCTTTTGCGGAAGGGACTGCACTTTTTCGTACAATCCGGCTTTTCTTAGGCAATCGTCGACCCGAGCATAGTCGGTCGACGCTTCCGGCGCCTGCGAGATGTTGGCGGCGACGCTTTCGGCGAGGATATGGATGTCCTGGAAAACCGCGGAGAACAACCCGTAATATTCGTCGCGGTTGAAGGAGAGCGAATCGGTGCCGTTGATTTCGATATTTCCCGTCTTGGGAATGCAGAGCCCGCATATGAGTTTAATAATCGTCGTCTTTCCCGCGCCGTTCGCGCCGACTATCGCGATCTTTTCGCCGGGAGCAATAGTCAGGTCGACGTTTGCAAGCGCCGCTTCTTCGCATTCCGGATAGGAATACCCGACTCCGACAAGCTTTATTTCCGGCGCGCCGCAAAGCGGGACGGGAACGCCCGCCCCCGTGTTGAGGCGGTCCTTTATGTCGTAGTACGCGCGGATATCGTTCATTTCGGAGGAAGCCTTAAGCAGGTCGCTCGTCTGCACGATTAACCCGGAAAGCCAACCGGCGAAACCGCCGATCGCCGCGAACACCAACACGAAATTCCCGAGCGTGATTCTGTCGGAAAGGAGCATATAAATTAAGAAAGCGTAGGCGGCGCCGTCGCGGATTAAAGTCAGCGCGGCGTCGGCGACAGACGAACGGGTGTCGCGCCAGTTCGCGCTTGCCACGACGCTTTTGGCCTCGCCGATAAACGATTCGAGCTTGGGCAGAAGCCACGCGGCCATGTCGAAGACCCTGACGTCCTTAGCGCCGTCGGGCCTAAGCAGCGCCTCGATCAGATACCATATCTTCGCGGTCTTTTCGGATTCTTCCTCGCGGCGGCTTTCGCGGTATCTGCGCGCGGCCCGGAGAAACATCCAGTTGATCCCTGCGGAAACGGCGAGCAGCGCCACGATCGCCGGGTGTATCAATGCTATGATCCCGCCGTACAGGACGAGGCCAAAAAAATTGACGAGCACGTTTACGACCGACCTCGGTATGTTGTTGGGAAGGGTGTGGTTGCTTTGAAGCCCCCGGTTCGCCTTGTCGAATATCTTTTTGACCTCGGGGTCGTCTAGCAGCTCGAAGTCCATGTCCATTTCCTTGCGCATGAACTGGTGCAGCTCGTCGTAGATCGCGAGCGTCCCGACGGATTGGTTGACGATTACGCTGGTGTAGCCGTCGGCGGCGGAAACGAGAGTCAAAAGCAGGACGGCCGCCCCGACCGAAACTATAAACTCGGCCGCGCCGGACTTCGCC
>WREB01000345.1 GCA_009779525.1 Defluviitaleaceae bacterium | reverse complement strand
GACTCGATCTACCAGAACCTGACGTACCTCAAGCGAAGCAACGAGCCCTACGTGATAATCGCCTCGGGGAACGGGATATACAAAATGGACTACAACGAGGCGGTGGCGTACCACGAATGCAAGGAAGCGGACGTCACGATCGTGTACAAAGAATCGGCCGGCGACGAGGACCTGAGGCAGTACGGGATACTCGACGTGGACGAGTCGGACTTCGTCACCGACTTCGAGGAAAAGCCGCTCGAACCTCAGACTAAGTTCATATCGCTAGGCATTTACATCATGTCGAGGACGCTTTTGATAAAACTGCTCGAGGCGATCCACGCCGAGGGCCGGAACGACCTGGTCGAGGACGTGTTCCTGCGCTACCGCAAACGGATGCGCGTCTTCGGCTACAAGTACGAGGGCTATTGGAGGACGCTTAACAGCGTCAAGTCTTATTTCGACTGCAACATGGATTTTTTGGACCGGGACGTCCGCGAGATGTTCACGCGCCAATTCCCATACATAAAGACCAAGCCGAAGGACGAGCCGCCGGCGAAATACAACATCGGCGCCATCGTGACGGACACGCTCGTCGGAAGCGGCGCGATCCTAAACGGATACGCCAACCACAGCGTTTTGTTCAGGCGCGTATACACAGGGGAAAATTCCTCGATAAAAAACGCGATCGTCATGGAAGGCTGCTACATAGGGAACAACTGCGTGGTTGAAAACGCGATACTCGACAAGGAAGCCGTTTTGTCCGACGGAAGGCGGATAGTCGGCAGCTACGACGAGCCCGTCATAATCACGAAGGGCATGGTCCTGTAAAGGAGGGTTCCAAATGGAAGTGACGGACGTGCGTATCCGCAAGTTGAATACGCAAGACGCCGCCGACGGCGGCAGCAAGATGCGGGCGATAGTTTCGGTGACTTTAGACGGCGAATTCGTGGTTCACGACATAAAGGTCATCCAGGGCGAAAACAAAAATTTCATCGCGATGCCGAGCCGCAAGGTGGAGGACGGCACTTACAAGGACATAGCGCACCCGATCAAGTCGGCGCTTAGGAACGCGATACAAGAGGCGGTGCTCGCGCGCTACGAGGAGTCCTTAGCCTTGGCGGCGGGGGGAAGTGTCGCGGTTGACGCCACTTAAGCGCGCGAGGCGGCGCAACAGGCTCGCCGCGCTTTTCATCATCGCCGCGATGACCGCGGTCGTGGCGCTCGCCGTTTATCTGCCGCAGTATTTTAATCCGCTGGAAGTCCAGACCGTAAAGACAAACATCCCGCTCGTAAACACCGTCCTAAAGGACGATAACGGAAGGGACGTGGTCGTCCAGACGCTTTTCGCAATCGAGATTGACCGGGAAACGCGAAAAAGCGTAAACGACAAGCTATTGCACGAAGAAATCTCGGACATAATGTCCGGAATGAAGCTGAGTGAGATCGAGGGGACCGACGGCGTCAACATGATCAACAGACGCGTCACGGAGGAACTCAACGCGAGGCTTTCCAAATATTCCGCCGATTCGAGCGTCTACCTCTACGACATCGAAGTGGGCGGGAGGTTCCTGCTTTCCGAGCCGGCCGGGCACGGCGCCAAGTTTTGGGCGGAACTCTCGAACAGATAAAAAAACGCGCCGAAAGGCGCTTTTTTTATAGCAGCGGCGAAAGCAGCCGCAAGGTGTCCTGGATAAACCTTCCTGCGAAACCGCCGCGCGGTTTTTCGTCTTTAAACTCGACGCAGCGCTCGAGCGTCTTAAGGAAGTCGTCGCGGATCTCGCCGATCGCCTCCTGCCCGTATACGCAGAGGCCGCACTCGAAATGCAGGTACAGGCTTCGGTAGTCGAGGTTTGCGGTGCCGACCGCCGCGATCTTATCGTCCGATACGAACGACTTCGCGTGCAGGAACCCGTCGCCGTATTCGAAGACGCGGACGCCCGCGCGCGCGAGTTCGCGGTAAAACGAGCGCGTGACGGTGTGCACGTACCTTTTGTCCGGGCGGTGCGGCGTCATTATCCGCACGTCGACGCCGCTTTTCGCCGAAAGACAGAGCTCCGCGACAAGCACGTCGTCGATTATTAAATACGGGGTGCTGATATAGACATATTTTTTCGCGCTGTGGATTATGTGCAGGTATACGCTTTCGCCGACGCGCTCCTCGCCGAGCGGGCTGTCTGCGTAGGGCTGCGCGTAACCTCGCGTTTTGACCGTCGCGGACGAACCCTTCCAAGGATTGAGCCGCGAATAATCATCCTCGCCGTTCCCCGCCTTTTTTGCGTTGCATACGTCCCACATCTGCAGGAACATCAGCGCGAAGCCGTACGCCGCCTCGCCTCGACCATTATCGCGGTGTCTTTCCAGTGGCCGAATTTGATTTTAGCGTTTATGTATTCATCCGCCAGATTTATCCCGCCCGTGAACGCGACCCGCCCGTCGACAACCGCGATCTTCCTGTGGTTGCGGTTGTTCTGCCTGGCGGAGAGCACGGGCCTAAACGGCCCGAACACTGTGCACTTGATTCCCGACTCCCGCAGCATCGACGGATACTGCTTG
>WREB01000344.1 GCA_009779525.1 Defluviitaleaceae bacterium | reverse complement strand
GGGAGGAAGGCAGGTCTGCGTGCACGCGTTCATAGGAAGGCTCGCCGACGGCAGGGTCGCGTCATACCAAACGCTCCCTTGGGAGATGCGCGGATGGCACGCTGGGAGCGGCGCTAACGGAAGCGCCAACGAAACCCACATAGGCTTCGAGATATGCGAGGCGGCCCTGTACGACGCCGCTTACTTCGGCGAGGCCTACGCGGAAGCGGTCGGGCTGTGCGCGCATCTTTGCCAAATATTCGGGATTGACCCGGAAAAACAGGGCGCGGTGATTAGCCACAGCGAGGGCTTCGCCTCGGGCATCGCGAGCAACCACGCCGACGTGATGCATTGGTTCCCGGTCCACGGCAAGGACATGGACGCGTTCAGGCACGAAGTGGCGCAAAGGCTTGGGACCTGCGGGGCAAAAAATTGCTGCGCCGGCGCGCAAAAAATAATCCATGCGCTTAAAAAAGGCGGCGTCGTGTTCGACGAAACCTAGTGGTCGGCGGCGATGCGCGGCGAAGTAAAAATAAAACCCGACTGGCTTAGGATATTGGTCAGGCGCATAAACGACGCGACGTTGATAGGAGACATTTCGTCCGAAACGCTTACGGAGCTGCTCG
This sequence comes from Defluviitaleaceae bacterium, assembly GCA_009779525.1. The sequence goes on along the minus strand of WREB01000344.1, from coordinate 1,936 downwards.
CGCTGCTTTCGGGGTCTACGGCGCCGGATCCGAAAACGGCCGGAAATTGCCTTTACGAAAAAAAATTTTGGGAGGCTGACAATTGAACAACATCGAAATCGCGCTGGCCGTGGTCGGCTGCTTCCAGACGCTCGCCGTCGCGTTTATAGGGGCGTTTTTCGCGCGCAGCTCGGCGGCGCAGAAGCGTTCGATCGAAAAGGCCGAGACCCGGGCGATACTCAGGTCGGAGGAAAGCAAGCTCTCGATGAAGCTGATGTCGGCGTGCGTAAACCTGGGAGTCGCCACGGCGCGCGCCATGAAGGAAGGCAAGGTAAACGGCAAGATCGATTCGTCGCTTATAAACGCGGAGCTCGCGGACGGCGAATACCACGACTTGATAAAGGCGATCGCTGCGAAAGAAATCTCGCTGCTGTAAAAGGGGGTAAACATGAATCCGAACGATTACGCGATTCCGGAATTGCTTGCCTTGGCGCCCGCGCTCTCGCTTTTGGGAATACTGCTGAAAAAGGCGCCCGGAGTCGACGACGCCGGCATACCGATAATACTGGGTTTGGCCGGCTCGATCGCCGCGGTTTTGTACGCGGTTTCGCTTCCGGTTGAATATACAAGGAGCGAATGGATTACCGCGATCGTTTCCGCCGCGGCGCAGGGCGCGCTTGCGGCCGGGGCGTCCGTTTACGGCCACCAGATATGGAAGCAGGCGGGGAAGGGATGCGATTAAATGGAAAAAGACCTGCTCAAGCTCGCGGCGACGAGGCATAAGGGCGACATACTTGCGCCCTACGACGCCATCATCGACTGCGACGGGTTCGACGCGGTCTGCGCGTTCTGCGACTTGCTGGGCGGCGCGACCGTTTACGTACCGAAGAAGCGAAACGTCTTCCAGTTCTGCCTTAACGAGGAGATAAGAAGCGAATACAACGGCTACAACATCAAGGCGCTGGTGCAAAAATACGGCTTCAGCGAATCTTACGTCAGGAAGCTGCTTCGGGGCTGAAGCGGCGGCGTCAAAGCGAATTCAAAAAAAGGAACACAAAAACCAGGTAAAGCGCGAACAAAACCGACAAAAGCAAAAGCGCGGCGCCCGCGGCCATAAAAAGCCGCGCGCCGCGCTTCTTTATTAATATGGCCGATCCGGATACCGCAAAAAACACAGAAAGCGAAGCCGCCAGCCAAACCGGCATCCTACCGAACACCGGCGCGGCGCGAGGCAAGCTTTGTCGCGGCCGTCTTCTTACCCAACGCGCCTACTATTCTCCGGCGCCATTTTTTTGCGTCGGTTCGTTTATCGACCATATCGGCGCGTCGTTTTCGCCGTAATCAAGCACGAGGTTTTCGAGCAGCACGATGAAATTTTCGGCGTTGGCGTCGATATAGTCGAGGTCGCCCCGAAGGCCGGCTAGCTCCAAATTTTTCGCGAACTCGGCGGCGCCCGGCTCGCCGATCGAGGAGAGCGCGGCGTTCATGGCGTGCGAAATCGCGGCGAGCTTCGCTATGTTTCCGGTGCCGGAGATGTCCCTGAACGTCTTAACCGCCTTGTTCGCTTCGCGGCAAAAGTTTTTGAGGAGCTCCGGGTCGGGGACATTGTTTTTGGCCGCGGACGCGTCGTCAAATATTCCTTCTTCGTCGAAGAATCCGCCGCCGTCCGGGCCTTGCGGCCGGCTTGCCCGCTCCCCGCTCCGGTCGCGGATGTTCGCGTTCATCACTTCGTTCAGCTGCTCGATGTCGATCGGCTTCGAAATGAACCCGTCGAAGCCGTTTCTCGCGTAAAGCTCGTCGTTGCCGGCGAGGGCGTTTGCGGTAAGCGCGACAATCGAGCCCTTGTAGCCCTTCTGGCGGACGTTTTGCGTCGCCTCGATCCCGTCCATCTGCGGAATCATGTAGACCATGAAGATGATGTCGTACGTCCGCCCTGCGTCGGTTTTTTCGATCGCCT
>WREB01000343.1 GCA_009779525.1 Defluviitaleaceae bacterium | reverse complement strand
TCCCGCGTCGACGGCGATGTATTTTCCGCCGCTTTCGAATAAAAAAACGTTGACGAATTCGGTCTTAATCGCATAAACGCCGGGCAAGAATTCGGACGTTTCGATCGCGCTCATCGCCTTCTGTTCGTTTCCCATTTTAATGACGTACCCTCCTCCCGCCGCAAGCAACGCGATTGCGACGGATAAAATTATTATCAGCCTGCGTTTTGATTTTGTTTTCGCCAAATCCGAACCACCCCGCCGAAAAACGATAATATTTACGCGCACGATTATATAAGCTTCCCGCGCATAAATAAAGTATTGCGAAGCTCCGTTTGCGCTTCAAAGCAAAATCGGCGGATTAAAAATCATTGTGTTGCGCCCGAATTTTCATTGCGATATAATTCGCCCAAGAGCCTGGGATGTTCGATAACCTATATATTTGAACCTACAGACGAAAAACGGGAGTCTTATTCATTGCAAAGCCAACGCCGGGCCGCGACGGATTTCGGCGGATAGCGGCGGTTTTGTTGCGGACACCCACCTGACCGGAAGGTTAGGTGTCAAATTATAGGACCGGCACCCTGGGTTTACATTTTTATAAGGATATTTTATGGAAATTTCCGACGCGAATTTACTCGCCGCCGCGAAATCGGGTAACGCGGGAAAAAGACACGCGGCCTTCGAAAATTTGCTGTTCAAATACGAAAAGCTCCTTTGGCACGTCGCGCGGCGTTACTTTCACAACAACGAGGATGCGGGCGACGCGTTCCAGGAGGCCTGCGTAAAAATCTACAACGGGCTTCCTTCGGCGTCGTTGCCCGAGAGCGGCTCGCTAAAGAGCTGGGTTTGCGCCGTAACTTCTAACGCGTGCCTCGACGAGCTCCGCAAAAGGAAAAAGCTCGCGGAGCCCCTTCCCGACGAAACGCTGGACCTCATCGCCGACGACCGCCAGTCCGCGCCTTCCGCGGAGGACGAGGCGATTGCGCTGACGCGGGCTGACGACATTCTCCGCGCGATCGGAAAATTATCCGAGGACCACCGTACGCTGATCATCCTTCGCGACATGAACGGGCTCAGCTATCAGGAGCTCGCCGAAACCGTCGGAGTCAGCGTAAACACGGTGAAGTCGCGGCTTTCGCGGGCGAGGGAAGCGCTGCACAAAATGATCGACTGACCGGAAAGGATTTTCATTATGGCGTTCATACAGACGACCTGCTTTTCGCATACGCTCGGGATGCACGTTTCGGTAAACGTGCTGCTCCCGCAAAAAACCAAGGAGCAAATGAAAAAGCGCCGGGTTAATTATCCGACGCTTTATCTTCTTCACGGGATGTCCGACGACCATACGGCGTGGACGCGCCTCACCTCCATCGAGCGCTACGCTTGCCAGTATGAGCTCGCGGTGGTGATGCCTTCGACGGCGCTCGGGTTTTACACCGACATGGCGATGGGCCTTAAATGGTTTTCGTATATCGCGGACGAGCTTCCTTTTATATGCCGCCAATTCTTCCCGCTTTCGGACAAGGCGGAAGAAAATTTCGCGGCGGGGCTTTCGATGGGCGGCTACGGCGCTGCGAAGCTCGCGCTCTCGAGGCCCGACGTTTTTTCGCACGGCGCGACGCTCTCGGGCGCGACCGACATGGCCGAAATGTTTAAGGAACGCGTTAACGAACCGGAAAGCGAATATTGGAAAAATTTTTGGAAGAGCATATTCGGGGACGTCGAGAAAGGATTGAAAGACGAAGACGATTTATTAAAACTCGCCGACGCCCGCAAGGCCGACGGAAGGATGCCGAGGCTGTATCAGTGGTGCGGCACCGATGATTTTTTATACAAACATAACGTCAGCTTCAGGAATCATTTGCAAAGACTCGGCTTCGATTTAACCTATTCCGAGGAAACAGGAGATCATACGTGGGGCTATTGGGACGCGCAGATACAGAAGGTCCTCGAATGGCTTCCGCTTAAAAAATTAAAATAATTCTACGACGTCGACGAGCGCGAGCATTTCCTCGAAGCACTCGCGCGTGCATAATTGCGTCCCTTCGCGCACAATCGAAGCGGACGCCGCGGCGATCCCGCAGCGGAGAGTTTCCTCCATCGGGAAATGGTTTTCGTGCGCGTAAATCATTCCCGCAACCATCGAATCGCCGGCGCCCTGCACCCCCGCGGCCTTTACGTTCGGGGCGGGCGAATAGAAGGCTTTTTCGCCGCCGGTGATCAGCGCGCCGTCCTTCCCCATCGAAACGCAGACGTACCTTACGCCCTTCGAATTGATTTCCAAACAGAACTCCGCGATTTCGTCCCTCGATTTGAATTTTTTTTCGTACGCCGTCTCAAGCTCGAACAGGTTCGGCTTGATCATGTACGGCGGGTTCTTCGATTCGATCCCGAGCCGGAGCGCGCCTCCTTCGGTGTCGAGATAAGTCTTCGCGTCCGTGCATTCCATCAGGCGCTTGTAAACGTCGGTTCCGACCCCGGCGGGCCGGCTCCCGCTCATCACGAGGATATCGGGGCGGGCTTTTTTTATTTTGCTTATAAGTTCGTCGATCAGCTCCGGCG
>WREB01000342.1 GCA_009779525.1 Defluviitaleaceae bacterium | reverse complement strand
CCGGTCCCGGTTTCAACCGTGACGTGGTCGCCGAGGATGACCAGGGACTCCCGGTCGTAAAAAGGGTGCTGCGCCGTCATGAGCTCCAGCGCCGTGCCCGGGAGCTTCCTCAGTATCTCGAACTCTTCGATCCCCGCTTTTTTGAACACGGTTTCAGCAAGCTCGGACGCGACGATATAGACGCCGCCGCCGGCGGCGCAGACGGCGTACTCGACGTCCGGGCCCAGGCATATGGCGAGATTGCCCGGAAGCGTCCAGGCGGTCGTCGTCCAGATCAGGATGCACGCGTCGTCGGCGCCCGGGATGCCGTCGAGGGCGCCCCGGCTGTCTTTGACGCGGAATTTGACGTAGATCGCGGCACAGGGCACGTCGCCGTACTCGATTTCCGCTTCGGCGAGCGCGGTCTCGTCCGCCGGGCACCAGTAAACCGGCTTGAGCCCTTTGTATATGTAGCCTTTCTCGTACATTTTGCCGAAAATCCGGACTTCCTCGGACTCGAACTTCGGGTCCATCGTCAGATAGGGGTTGTCCCAATCGCCGATCACGCCGAGGCGCTTGAACTGTTCGCGCTGCCTGTCGACGTAAACGGACGCGAACTCCTGGCAGGCGTTGCGGAACTCCGGGATCGACATCTTTTTTCTGTCGAGCTTGTTTTTCTTTATGATGGCGCTCTCTATAGGCATCCCGTGATTGTCCCAGCCCGGCGTGTACGGCGCAAAATAGCCGGACATGTTTTTGTGCCGGATGATTATATCCTTCAGAGTCTTGTTCATTGCCGTGCCGATATGGATATCGCCGTTTGAGAACGGAGGCCCGTCGTGCAGGATAAACGCGGGCTTTCCGGCGTTTTTCCCCATCAGCTTCTCGTAGACTTTTTTTTCATAAAAGCTACGGAGCAGCTCGGGCTCGCGTTTCGGCAGGCCGGCGCGCATCGGGAAGTCAGTTTTTGGCAAGTTTAGTGTCGCGTTATAGTCCTTGGGCATGTGATGCCTCCTCTCTGCCGGGACGCCGCTGCGGCCCGAAAGGTCAACGGTGCGAGAGCAAAAAGGTGGCGCACATTGTGCGCCTTGGGCGACCGAGGCGGCCGCCCCTGCAATGAAATATTGTAACTCGCCGTTGCGCATTTTTCTATTTTTTATTGTTGTTGCCAAAATTGTTGCCGAATTTCAGGTCGTCGAAATCGAATTTCGGCCTTGGCGTGATCGAATCGTCGCCGTTTTTGAAGCCATAGAGCTTAGTGGGTTCGCCGTCGTCGTCGAATGAGGACTGCGAAGAAGACGCGCCGGCGTACACCGGGGCGGGCACGCTGTCCGGCGTGGGCGAATCGAGCCCCGCCAGCCTCTCCATGGCGTTGCCGATCTGCTCCGCCGTGTCGGCCACGTGGTCTTCAAACGACGGCGTCAGCGGCGGCGGTTCCGGCTCCGTGCGCACGGTCCTGTGGGCAGTTTCGAGCTTGGACAAAAACTCCGAATGCTTTAGCATGATCGCCTGCGAAAGCGCTATGAACTTGGCCGTCTCCTTGGCCGCGACGCTCAGGCGGAGCTCCTCGTCAGCGACGCGCCTGGCTGTCTCGGCGAGCTTTGCCTGGACGACACGGTCCGCTTTGCGGAGCGTCTCCTCCTTGAGCTTGTTGGCCTCGATCGTGATTTCCTCGCCCATGCGCTGCGCCGTCAGCAGGGCCATCCTCATGGCGTCCTCGGTCGACCGGTACTCCTCGACCTTTTCGACGAGGACTTTCAGCTTGCCCTTCAGAATGGCGTTTTCCTTGTACAACGCGGTGTAGTCTGCGGCAACGGATTCGAGGAAGTCGTCCACGCCGGTCATGTCGTATCCGCCAAAAACGGCTTTGACGAATACTTTTTCCGTAATCTCCTGGGGTGTTAGCATATACCCTTCATCCTTTCGACTTATATTAAGCGCCACTAAAAGTATAGGCCGTTGTTTTCGAGTTCGTCGATCAGGTCGCCCAGAAGATCGACATTATACGGGGTGATGAGATATGTGTTCACAGCGACTTTTTTTATCTTCCCGTCCTGCGCGTACGCAACGCCGCTCAGGAAGTCAACAAGCCGCCGCGCTATGTCCTTGTTCGTCTGCTCAAGATTGAGCACGACGGTGCGCCGCTCGCGGAGGTGGTCCGCGATCTCGGCGGCGGCTTCGAAACGCTCGGGTTTGACAAGCACGACCTGAAGCTGCGCGGTCGCGTGTATGTTAACGACTTTGTTGTTGCCTCGCTGATCCTCAAAACCGCCGTAAGAGCTCCTTGCCTGCGCGGTCGTTTTTGGCGCGATGGGCAGATCGTCCGATTTCCTCGGCTGAAAGTCCTCAAAATCATCCTCGTCGTCGTACGGCTTGGTCAGTTTCTTCAATTCGCTAAAAAAGCTCAACTCTGGAATCCTCCTTTATCTCGATCCAAATACGGCTACGCCTATCCTTACCATGTTCGAACCGGCAAGTATCGCTTCAACGTAACTGTCGCTCATTCCCATGGAAAGAAATTGCATAGAGACATTATCGTATTTTTTCCGGCTTATGTCAATAAAAAGCTTG
>WREB01000341.1 GCA_009779525.1 Defluviitaleaceae bacterium | reverse complement strand
ACGACGATTGCCGCCGCAGCGGCTAAGCCCGCAACGGGCCCCCAGACGTACGGTTTTTTTACGATGTTCAACGCCTTGCCGATAAAACCGTCTTGGCCCGGGTCCACGCCCTCTTTCCCCATATCGAATCCGGGCATCCCGAAGCCGTCGTCGAAGTCGTCGTCCCGGCCGCCCATTCCGAAATTCATTTCGTAAACGTCGATCGTAAACTCGTGCCTGTGCTCGACGATCTCCCCGGTTTCGTCCTCGCCGAACACGACGATCGCGCAGTCCTGCATTCCGGCGCTAAGCGGCTTGAACATCCCGCTGTAGGAAATCTGGTTGCCCCTGCCGACGTTGCCTATGTAAAGGTCCGCCTGCGAGACGTCGAGATTTTCGCCCTCGACGCGCACGCGCAGGTTTGAAAGCGAGACGCGCCCCGAGTTGATTACGTTGAAATAAATATAGATGTCCTGGCCGAGCGGGTAGGACGGCTGCAGGTACGGGTCCGTTATCTCGATCCGCGTGTTCTGCCTTACCGTGACGGTTATCTGCTCGGCTTCGGTGTATTCGTTGAACTCCTCGTCCTGGTACTCGAACGTGATCCCGATGTTGTAGGTGCGCGGGTCGGCGTTGGGGACCGTGTACATCCGCAACGTCCTGTTCTCCTCGCCCTTCGGCTCTATCTCGTCGACATAGAACGTGTTGCTTCCGCCGACGGGGGTGAAGACCGCGCCGGTCCGCTCGATGAATTCTTTCGCCTCAAGCGTTATCTTTATGTTTTTTATGACTTTGTCGGCGCTCGTGTTCATGAAGGACAGGCTCAAGTCGAACTCCTGGCCCGCGCGAACGATGTGCGGCTCGACCTCGAACGCCGAAACGATCATCTTCGGCTTGATGAAGCCGCCGGGCTTGACCGGGTCGTCCGCGTCGTCCGGCGGGTTGTATACGTTTATCGCGACGTAGCGCTCGAACGAGTACGATTCGCCGGGGCCGTCGCCTAAACCGCCGGCGCCGCAGTCGTACTCGACTAGAAACCGTATCGTGTAGCTTCTCGTAGCCGAATCGTCGGTCGGCGAGAAGACGAAGCTTAGCGACGATTCTTCCCCGGGGGAAAGGCCGCCGAGCATTATCGGATTTGTCGATTTGGGCACGATTGCCGTCTCGTTGTAGCGGTCCGCGGTGACGCGAATGTTTTCCGCGCGCGCGTCCCCCTTGTTTACTATCTCGAAGCGGATCGCCGCGTCCTGGTTCGGGGATACGACGCCGGAAGGGGAGCTCATGTTTTTAATGTCAAGTATCGCGTTTTCCGCCTCGCCCTCGGGAGGCGGCGCTACGTTAATGAAATGGACGCGCGTGGTTTCCCGGACGGTGCCCTGCTCCCACGAGGACGCCTTGAACGTCCGTATGTAGGTGCCCTTCGCCGAATTGGTGGTGGTGAAACTGAAGCGCGACTCGCGGGTGGCTCCGCTCTCCATGTCCGTGAAAAGCTCGTTGCCGGCGGAAGTCAAAAACAATTCGTCGCCCTTTGTCCACTCGACGGTTACCCACGCCTCGTTCGCCTTCCGCCCGCCCGCGTTTTCCAGCACCGCCACCAGGTTGAACGAATCCCCCGGGTTTATCGTGGTCCTGTCGACGCGGATGTCCCCGACGCGCACGTTTGGCGCCGAGCTTTCGGGCTGGTCCGCGTCGTTCATGACAAGCACGAAAATCTTGTCCGTCGAGTCGAGGTTGTTTGCGTTGCGGTCCTTGTAGTAATGCACGAGGTCGATCGTATAGAGCCCGGATTTCGTGTCGGGGTCGACGGTGACGCGCATCTTCATCGAGTGGGTCCCGTTTTCGCTTATGTTGGACGCGGTGTTGGTGCCGTCCAAAATTTCGATCGCGAACGAGGCGCTCCCTCCCGGAAAGGCCTGTGTCAGGACGCTTGTCGCGGCCGAAGTCCCGATGTTTTGGACCCTCGCCGTAAACGAAGTCGTTTCGCCCGCCCTTGCGATCACCGTGACCGGTTCGATCACTTTGAGCAGCGGCGAAAAAACCGTGGGTTTCGGCGTGGGCGCCGGATTTGTCGGGACAAAATTGTCGTCGTCCAACTGTTTTTGCAATTCGTCTATCTGTTTTTGCAATTTTTCGAAGATATCGCCGAGAGACATGTGCACGTTGTTAATATCGCCGATAAGATTATCGAATTTATCGAGTATATCTTGTTCGGTTAAGGAAGCCTTGACAATTTCGACCGGGCCGGCGACCAGCGCCAAAGCAATCGCGGCCGCGGCTATTAACTTTAATTTTCCCATCAAACGTCTCCCCCGTTTGTATTCATATCCGAAGCGCCTTCGGTTTCGTTCGCACCCGTTTTATTTATTTCGGCTTCGTTTCCCTCCGATTCGACCGCGTCCAATTCATTTTTATCGGCCGCGTCCCCGTCCATTTCGTTCCCGTCCGGTTCAGCGGGCGTTTCGTTGTTGTCGACGATTTTTTCGATCAGGCCGTCGCGTATGTGTATCACCTGGTCCGCGTACCTCGAAAGCTCCGTGTTGTGCGTCACTATCACGAGCGTCTGCTCGCTCTT
>WREB01000340.1 GCA_009779525.1 Defluviitaleaceae bacterium | reverse complement strand
GTCAGCGTGTAGCGCAGCTCGTGGTAATCGTCCTGGTGCTGTATCTGGAAGACGTCCATGTTAAACAGCGGAGTCTTGGTGATGTAGATCGTGCGGTTGGCCTGCCTGTACCAAATGTTTTGGTAGGTGTTGGGATAAAGTATTATCGAAACGGAATCCTGCCCGTACTCGAGCCGAAACGAAGGAAACGAGTTTAGCCGCGCCTCGACGCATATCGCCCCGCCTTCGCGCTTAAATGAGGAAAGGCGCGTGACGAACGCGCCCGATGTGTTTTCGTAGATGGTAAAATCCATTTCGGCGTTTTCGATTATTATGTCCACGCGCGTCGGGTCGGTCCCCGGGACGAGGCGCACGGTCGGCGCGTTGGTCCCGGCGCTTGTGATCGTGATCGTGTCCGAAATGCCGTTCGTCGAAAAGCTTACGTCGGCGACGGTCGTCTTGCCGAACGAAACCGTCAGCTCGGTCCGATCCTCTGAAAGCGATATCGCAAATTCGGCCGCGCCGGATATCTCGAAGACGATGCGCGTCGTCATCGGTTCCTTGCTGAACTGCGACGCCCTGATGTCGTCGAGCGGGACGGTTTCGTCCATGAAAAACGGGCCGTAGATCTCGCACGACGAGTTGTGGATGTCGACGACGAGCCTGTTGTCCGGAAGCAGGAACCTGGTGACGTTTGATATCGGCGACGAGGCGACCGCGACATACAATGTGGACGAAGTTTCCTTCGGCGTCAAAAACTCGATGATGGAAGCCTCGTCATACTCCATCGCCGATATTTCGGCTTGCGAAACGTCCCTCGCGCGTTCGGATTCGTCGATGTAGTCGGTTTCCTGCTCGATTATCACCGCGTCGGAACCATCGCCAAAGCCGTCCGCGTCGCTTTCCGCGTCGCCGCTTACTTCTTCTTCCGGCGCGCCGTCCCCGCTATCCGCGTCTTCATCAAAACCATCTTCGTCATATAAAACTTCTTCGGGTTTCGCCGCAGGTTTCGGCGGCGCGTAAATGTACGCAGCTCGCTCCGCCTCGTTCCAAGAAACCTCGAAGTCAAAGCATTCCGCCGGAAAGCGAAGCGGTATCATCGTCTTGCCTTCGACAAGCAACGGGGGTATTTGCATGACGACGTCCGCGCCGTTTAGCTGCGCGTTTACGTCGCCTATCTTCATCACGAGAAGCTCGCTTTCGTAATTGATCAATACTTTTTGTTCCGCCGCGTTCCATTCGACGAAGGCCCCCAACGTCTCGAAAACCTCGCGCGCCGGCACGAGCGCGCTGTTTTGGTGGATGACCGGGGGCACCGGAAGCCCGGTGATCTCGCGCCCGTTTATATAAAGCCGGATGTCGCCATTGGACGCCCGCGCCGCATGCGTCGGGTTGCCGATAAGGAGGCACGCGCCGAGCGCGTACAGCATCATGTGCCTGATATATTTCACGCGGCCGCCTCCTTCGGGTTTATGCCTATTCCTCGATCACGAAATTTACGATCTTACCCGGCACGTAAATTTCCTTGATTATTTTTTTATTTTCGAGGCGCTTGGCCAGTTGTCCGCGCGCAAGCGCGACCACGGCGTCTTTATCCGCGCCGGATTCGATTTTTACGCTGTCGCGGAACTTCCCGTTAACCTGCAGCGCGATCTCGATTTCGTCCGACACAATCAGGCTTTCGTCGTAGGCCGGCCATTTTTGCCTGAACACCGAATCCGCGTGCCCGTACGACTCCCACAATTCTTCCGAAATATGCGGGGCGAACGGCGCGAGCAGGACTATCAGCGTTTCCATCGTGTCCTTGTCCACGCCGGAGCGCTTCTCGATTTCGACGAGCGCGTTGGTGTGCTCCATGAAGCCGCTTACGACGGTGTTGAGCGTCAGGTTGTCAAGCCTTGTCGTTATGTCCCGCGCCAGTTTGTTGCGCAGGCGTGTTAGTTCCTTGGTCGGTCCGACGAATTTCGGCGATTCGGCGAGCCGCCACAATTTATTTAGGAACCTGAAGACGCCCTCGATCCCGCTGTCGTCCCATTCGCTGTCGACTTCGGGCGGGCCGACGAAAAGCTCGTAAAGCCGCAGCGCGTCGCAGCCGTAGCGCGCCACGATATCGTCGGGAGACACGCAGTTGTCGCCCGACTTATCCATCTTATGGCCGAACCTGTTGATCATGCCCTGGTTGAAAAGTTTTTTAAACGGCTCTTCGAATTTGACCGCGCCGATGTCGTATAAAAATTTCGTATAGAACCTCGCGTAGAGCAGATGCAGCACCGCGTGCTCGACGCCGCCGACGTAGTAGTCGACCGGGAGCCATTCGTCAAGCGCTTCCTTGCTAGCCAGCTCGCCTGCGTTGCGCGGGTCGGCGTAGCGCAAAAAATACCAGGACGAGCCCGCCCATTGGGGCATCGTGTTGGTTTCGCGCCGCCCCGGCCCGCCGCATGCCGGGCATATTGTGTTTACCCATTCGGTCACGCTTGACAGGGGCGATTCGCCGGTGTCGGTCGGCTGATAAGATTTTACGTCCGGGAGCAGCACCGGGAGCTCCTCCTCGGGCACGGGCACCGGCCCGCACGCATCGCAGT
>WREB01000339.1 GCA_009779525.1 Defluviitaleaceae bacterium | reverse complement strand
GCTGACCGCGCGCGCGACGGCCGGCAACCTCACTTTGATTGACTGCGCGGGACGCATCGACGCTTCCTCTTCGGCGGGCAACGTGGACGTCGAATGCGCGGGCAAGATACTCGGCGCGTCCCGCGCCCAGTCCGCGGCGGGCAACGTGAAGGTCACCGCGGACCAGGTCGGGCCTTCCGAGTTTTCGTCCGGCGCGGGTAACGTCAAGATACGCGTCGGAAAATTTACCGGCGGACTGAATGCGAAATCGAGCGCGGGCAACGTCACGCTGCACGCGCGCGAGATCGGGGGCAGCGCGACGCTTCATTCATCGGCGGGCGAGGTAAAAATAAAGCTGCCCTATGACGCGGACTGCCGTTTCGAGGCATATTCGCGGATGGGCAGCGTTAGGAACAGCATCAGGGGGAATCCCATGTCCGAATTCGTAATCAACGCGTCGACTAGCATGGGTTCGGTTAAAATCGAGGAGCTCGATTAAGCTCCGGCCGAGCCGACCGCGTTCGCGACGGCTTTCGTGCCAAGATGGACGACGCAGTCCCGTCCCTTCGCTTCGTTTAGGACAAGCTTGCAAGATACCGAAACGTCGCCCCGCGCGCCGCGATTTACGGCCTCCGCGCGGGCGTTTTTTTTCGCCGTTTCAATCGCATAGTTTTCCGCTTCGTCAAGATCGCCAAATATTTTCGCTTCACCCGGCCCGTATACGGTGTAGCCGCTGGTTCCGGCAACCGTATAGTTCGGCTTTATCTCGACCGCGCTTACCGCGTAGATATTCCCGATGATCGATCCGACGGCGTTTGCCACCTCGAAATGCTCCGGCATGACGGCCCTTGTGCCGAGCGCCTTGGCGACTTCGGGCAAAAACAGATGAATCGGCGCGCCGACTCCCGTCAGCGTAAAATCCGTACCGAAACGCATCGAAACGAACCGGACGTTTTCGTCCGTTTTCGACGCCTCGTAGCTTTCGGCGATAAATCGCGCGACTTCGTCGCTTACGCCTTTTTTTAGAAGGTCTTCGTTTTTTATTTCAAGCATCGCCTTTACTATGTTAACGTACAGTTTCCTTTTTATTTCGTCGTAGACCGTATCGCACAGCTCGGCTACCGTTAAGCCGGCGTTAAGCGCTACGTATTCCGCGGCAAGCAGGGACGCCTCCGCCGGAAACTTGGTGAAGTCGCCCTTCAGGTGCATTATGTCCGTCGGCGTGAGCCCGCAAACGACGACGGCGCCGTCTTTTATAAGCTTCGCGACGTCGAGGGTGTAGATGTCGGTCCCGTGCATTCGGGCCGCGGCGTCCCTGAGGATCAAGGGCCCCTCCGAAAGATTGCGGCAGAATTTTTTTTCGTATTCGCTGTAACGCGGATTATTTGATATGTCCTTGACCGCGATGAAATGTTCGTGCAGGAATTTTGTGTGCTTTTTCGCCCCGCGCAGTAGCTTCGTCAGGTTGTCCTTTATTTGCGGATAACGCGACGCCGCTTCGCATATGGGCACGACCCTGTATTCTTCCAGGTAGACTCCAAAATTGCCGTAGTGGATCGCGGAGTCGCCGCCGAGCCCGAAAGTTTTTATGTACAGTCCGCCGACGAACGTTTTCCATTTACCGACGCTTACGCCGTTTGTCACCTTAAGCGGAACCCCGTCCGAAATCAGGGCGATGTCGGTCGTCGTACCGCCCATGTCGACCACGATGGCGTTGGGCTCCCCCGTCAGGCGGGCGCTTCCCATCACGCTCGCCGCGGGACCGCAAAGGAGGGTCTCGACCGGACGCGTCCTCGCGAAGGCTTCGGACATCATGCTGCCGTCGCTCCTGACGATGACTATCTCGGCCTTGATTTCGCGAAGCCGAACCGCCTTTATAATCGCGGCCATGAATTCCCTTATCACGGGAAAAAGCCGCGCGTTTAACAGAGTGCTAGCGCCCCTGCGAAGGCAGTTCATTTCGTTAAAAAGCTCGTGTCCGCAAACGACCGGAATGCTGTATGTCTCTTCGATTATTTCCTTCGCCTTCCGCTCGGAAGCCGCTCCGTTTTTTATCGCGTTGACTTCGACGATTCCCACGCCGTCCAGGCCTTCGAAACCTTCGTCGAAAATGGACCGCCTGAAGCGATTCCAGTCGGTTTCGCGCTCAGCGAAACCTGAAAAATCGGTATGGCTCTCGACTAACATTATTTCATCCGATTTAGGCAGCCCGTATTCGGCGCCCACCTCGTCGATCGTCTTCGAATGGCCTCCGAAAAAAACCAGCTTCGCCGCCCCGCCCTTATCCTCGACGCAGGCGTTGGTCGCTAGCGTCGTGGATAGCGATATCATTTCGGCCAAACGGACTTCCGCTTTGGGCAGCGCGTCGAGCGCTTCCAATATCCCTTCCGACAAATCGTTTTTCGTCGTAAGCGCCTTCGATTTGCCGAGCAAAACTTTTTTTTCGAAATCGTATATCACGGCGTCGGTGTAGGTTCCGCCCGTATCGATCCCTATTCCGATTCTCATTTGCGCACCCCATGCCAAACTTAAAATGCCCCTTCCGGGACGGGGCATTTGGATTAAGTATATTTTCGCTTCCGCGCGGCTTCCGATTTCTTTT
>WREB01000338.1 GCA_009779525.1 Defluviitaleaceae bacterium | reverse complement strand
TTTGCGATCGCGTTTATGTTTTTCATCTTCACCGCCTCAAGCGGGGTCTTTCCGTCAAGCGATTCGATCGGCCAGTCGCCGCAGCCGTCGGGCACGAGCGCGAAATATCTCATCGATGATCCTCCTGTTTTAAAAGCCCACCCTGCTTCCGATGTATTCGGCAAGCTCGCTTATGCTGACCCTGGTCTGCCCCATCCCGTCGCGCTCGCGCACCGTCGCGGCGCCGTCGTCGACCGACTGGAAATCGTATGTGACGCAAAACGGGGTCCCGATCTCGTCCTGGCGGCGGTAGCGCTTTCCGATCGAGCCCGCGTCGTCGTATTCGCAGACGAATTTATCGTTTAATTCCGCGTACAGCTTTTCGCACCGCTCGCCGAGCTTTTTCGAAAGCGGGAAGACCGCGGCCTTGACCGGCGCCATTTGCGGCGCGAGGCGAAGCACAGTGCGCACGTCCGGCTTACCGCTTTCGTCCTCCCCGACGGTTTCCTCGTCGTAGGCGTCGCATAGAAGCGCTAGGACCGTGCGCGTCACGCCGAGCGAGGGCTCGACGCAGTACGGTATGTAGCGCCTGTTGTCAGCCGGGTCGAAGAAGGTAAGGTCTTCGCCGGACGATTCCATGTGGCGCTTAAGGTCGTAGTCGGTGCGGTCCGCGATGCCCCAGAGCTCGCCCCAGCCGAACGGATACAAAAACTCGATGTCGGTGGTGGCGTTGCTGTAAAACGAAAGTTCTTCCGCTTCATGGTCGCGCACGCGAAGCGACGAATCCTTGATACCGATATTCTTAAGCCAATCGAGGCAGAATTTTTTCCAATAGGCGAACCATTCCAGATCGGTCCCGGGCTCGCAGAAGAACTCGAGTTCCATCTGTTCGAATTCGCGCACGCGGAAGATAAAGTTTCCGGGCGTTATCTCGTTTCGAAACGCGTGGCCTATCTGGCCGATCCCGAACGGTATCTTTTTCCTTGAGGTGCGCTGCACGTTCTTAAAATTCACGAAAATCCCCTGCGCGGTCTCGGGGCGAAGGAACACCTCGCTCCTCGAATCGTCCGTCACGCCCAGGTGCGTCTTGAACATCATGTTAAACTGCCTTATTTCCGTGAAGTCGCGCGCTCCGCAGCTCGGGCAGGCGATCCCGCTGTCGTCGATAAATTTTTTTAACCGCGCGTTGTCCCAGCCGCCCGCCGTTTCGCTTTCGCCCCGCGAGGCGAAGTAATCGTCGATTAGATTGTCCGCGCGGAAGCGCTCCTTGCAAGAGCGGCAGTCCATCAGCGGGTCGTTGAACCCCTTGATGTGGCCGGAGGTTTCCCATACGGAAGTGTTCATCATGATCGCGCAGTCGATCCCGACGTTGTGCGGATTGTCCTGCACGAATTTTTTCCACCAATAACGTTTCACGTTATTTTTTAGCTCCGTGCCGAGCGGCCCGAAATCCCAGGAATTGGCCAAACCGCCGTAAATTTCGGAGCCGGGATATACGAATCCCCTGCTTTTGCAAAGGGCCGTGATTTTTTCCATCGTTTTTTCCATTTGCTTCCCCCAACGAATGCATAGCGGACCATCCCCATTATAACGCAGCCGCGCCGATCGAAAAACCCCGGCATAGCTTCCCCGGAACACGCCTCGGGATATTTGCCGGCGCGTGTGATATTATTTGCCAAATATAAATAAGGATGGTGCGCATGGATAAAAAATTCGCCTGCTATTGCGGCTTATGCTGCCTGCATTGTTCGGTCAAGACGAAAGTCGAACCGGCCGCGCGTGTCTTGCGCGACGAAATGAAATCGGCTGGCTTCGAGGACGTCATCGCCTTCATCCCGGGCGGCGAGGGGTTTTGGGCTTTTTTAAAGGGCATGGCCGACGAAGGAGTTTGCGTTTCGTGCCGGGACGGAAGCGGCAATCCGGGCTGCGAGATAAGGATATGCGCGAAGACCAGGGGCGTCGAAATGTGCGCCTTCTGCGGCGAATATCCGTGCGAAAAGCTCGCCGCCTTTTTTAAAACTTCCGTCGGTTTTCCGGTGCTCGAAAACGACAACGCGCTGCTTCGCGAAAACGGCTGGGACGCGTGGTCGAAGCTCCAGGACGAACGTCGTAAGCGGGGCTATTCATATTCGGACGGGAAGGAAGATGCCTGACAAATTGTAGCAAGCAAATAACCGAATCCAGTCATTGCGGGCCCGATCCGCAATCCCAAATAGAGGAACCGGTGAATGCAATGTTGAGCAATGAAATCAAGAACTACATAAAAGCGGAATCTACCGTGGCGGCCGCGTTCAATTTTTTCATAAACGGCATGGCCGCCGCGCTCATACACCACAAGGCAGACAGAGTGGCTACCGACCCGGTCAGCATTGCCATAGACCTTTTCGTTACCTGCCTGAGTATATGCGTCCTCACCGCCTTGTTCAGCAGAGCAAGCGTCAAGCGGACGAAAACGGCGGGAATAATTGAATCTGCTTCAGGCGTACAATGTTTGTTAAGCAAGCTTTTTCGGCGTCCTATTCTGTTCGGCGCGGTTACGGGCGGCTGCGCCGCCGTTTCCGCATATATACCGACCGCCTTAATTTTTACGCTGCCGGGTATTACGTCTATCCCTTTCGCCATTTACA
>WREB01000337.1 GCA_009779525.1 Defluviitaleaceae bacterium | reverse complement strand
CGAAGGCAGGGAAGTGTCGAGCAAGACGATCTACAAGCAGATCTGGGGCGCCGACATGAACAACGACACGAGCGCGCTGCGCCAGCAGATATCGCGCCTCAAAAAAAAGATCGGCGAGGAAACCGCCGAAAAATTTTCGATAAACAACGAGCACGGCAGGGGCTACATCTTCACGTCAAGCTGAGCGCCTATTCAACTTACGTTCCGTTCCGAAGAATTTCTAAATAATCCTCGTACGCGAAAAGCCTGTTGCGCCTTGCGCCTCCCGTCTGTTTCAATATTCCTAGGCCGCGCAGCTTGTTTACGGCTTCGGACGCCGTGTTAAATGAAACGCCGAGCGCATCGGCGGTTTTTTTTATCCCGATGATCGGGTTTGCCTGGACATACTCGAAAAGCGCTCTCGCCGTCTTCGTTTCGCGCCCGCCTTCGGCGAGCAGGCCGATATTTTTGTCGCGGAGCGCGCCGAGCTTATCTATCGCGGATATCGCGTCGTCCGCCGATTCTATCAGGGCTAATAAAAAAAAGCGGATCCACTGTTCGTAGTCGCCCCGTTCGCGGACGATCATCAGCCTGTCGTAATATTCCGCGCGGTTTCGCTTAAGCGAAAAAGAGACGTTTAGGACGGGCGCGGAAAGCGCCTTTTTTTCGATCAAGAATAACGTCAGAAGCAGCCTGCCGATCCTTCCGTTGCCGTCCAAAAAAGGGTGGATCGTCTCGAACTGGTAATGGATCAGCGCGGCCTTCGCAAGCAAATTAATATTGTTGGATATTTCGTCTTCATTAATATATAATTCCAAATTATTGATCGCTTCCGTCATGTCGTCGGGAGAAGGTGGGATGTACCGCGCGTTTTTAATCGCGCTTCCGTGTCCCCCGATCCAGTTTTGCGTGGTCCTGAAATAACCCGGCGTCTTTTCTTGCCCGCGCCGCCCCTCCATTAGGATGCGGTGGGTTTCGCGAAGCAGGCGGTTGCATAGCGGAAGCTCTTTAAGTTTTTGCACCGCGTAATCCGTGGCCCTTACGTGGTTGACGACTTCCGCGACGTTTTGGTTGGCGTTGGTTTCGACCGCGGGGTCGAAAATGTCGTCGAGGGTCGCCTGCGTCCCCTCGATTTGGGACGAAAGCAGCGCTTCCTTGCGGACTTGCATCGATGAAAAAAGCGCGGGGTCGGGTATGCGCGCGCTAAGCCCGTCAAGCAGGGCGACTCTCCCGGTCGCCCGGGCGAGCAGGTTCGACGTTTCGCCGTCGACGACAAGCGGCGGGTCGGGCGGCAGTTTTGACGGAACAAACGAATAATAAGCCGCTTCGCCCGAAAGATTTAACTTAAAGCTGCCGGACCTGTTTTGCAAAAGCGCTCAGCCCCAAATTGAAATAACGGACAAATTTTAACCCCATTATTTCAATTTTTCAAGCGAAATTGAAATAAGCGTAAATAACGCGTAGCTAAAAACGAAATATTTTCGCTTGAATTTTTTTTGCGAGACCGAAACAAATAAAAATTACCGAACAATTAGAAAACAATTAATTTCCTGTGACACTTTTGTTACATATCGGCGCAAAGCGTTTTCGCGGATATATAACACATCAGCAGACAAACGCATGGGAAGCGCCGATGGAAAAAACCATCTTACTCATAAACCAAAACCAGGTGCTGCTTGGGCTGACGAGAAGGATCCTCGAGCGCGCGGGCTACCTGGCTTTCGCCGCGGAGGACGCGGACGGCGCGCGCATCCTTTGCGAGACCCACGAACCAGACTGCGTGGTGTACGACGCAAACGACTTCGACGAGACGGCGATAGGGTTCGTCAGGGACATAGGCAAAAAAGGCGAGACACCGGTGATGGTCGTGACCGGCGACCCCAAGGACGAGATACCCGCGCTTAACGCCGGCGCGTTCGACTACCTTAGGAAACCCTACGACATAGACATACTGCTTGAGCGCGTAAAGGTGATGGTAAATTCGTCGGCGAACCGGCCCGCGCAGCCGACGGCGAAAAGGATGTACGCGACGGCGGCGGTGTTCGCGTTCGCGGTTTTGGCGACGGTAGCGATCAACTCCTCAAGAAACGGCGGCGGCATAATAGATTTCGGCGACGAACCGATCGCGCTTGGCTCGCCGCAATTCGTCTTCGAAGAGGAGATCCACGTCGAGTACCCGCAGGTCGAATGCGTGAGTTTGCCCGCCGGAACCGACGAAGCGCAGGTAAGCCTCAAGAACCCGGAAGCCAACGAGTGCCTGCTTGTTTTCGAACTGGCGCTTGACGACGGAGGCGAAAAAGTTTTCACGACCGAGCAGGTCGAGCCGGGAAGCGAGGCGGGCGCGGTCAAACTGACGAAAGCGCTTGACGAGGGATGCTACTCCGCGACGCTTTACATCCGCGCGTACACGCCGGACGGAATGTTTCACATAGGCGGCGAAGAACAAAGCGTCCGCGTGTTCGCGGAATAAAGACGGATTCAATCGCGTAAAGAACTTTACGCGTTGATCATATATAAACGGATTTTATAGGCAACAGAGAAGGGAGTGACGGTCAGCTAGACCGGACATCATAAGCGGCAGGGAGGGACAAGCCCTGACGGAGAACCCCGACTCCGCAACAAACGAGG
>WREB01000336.1 GCA_009779525.1 Defluviitaleaceae bacterium | reverse complement strand
GTCGTTCGGATAGTCGTGACGTTCGCGCCAAGCTGCGCCAGCCGCAGCGAAAGCCGCCTTGCGTTCGACTGAGTTATCGCCTTTTCGGGCATCGCGCCCCCCATCATGCCAAGCGCGCCGGAGACGTTGCCGCCGTGGCCCGCGTCTATGACGAAGCTGAAGCCCGCGAGCGGTTTTTCGCCCGCCGACAACGTTTTTCGCTTCTTAAGGTGCAGGCGCAGCTCGCCGCCCTCCCGGCTTACGTAAAACCCCTCGAGCTTCGCGCCGTCGCGAAGCGTCAGCACGTAGCAGGGCGTCGCCTTGTCGCGCGCGATCCGCACCGCTTGAAAAATCCCGATCCCGGCCGCGAAATTCATCGAATGGCCGGGCGCCGTTTGGTGCATCCCGAACCTGACCGTAAGTTCCCTTCCGGTCGCGTCTAGGTATACGTCGAGCGCCGCGAACGACTGAGCCTTCCATACTATCATGTCCTCGCTCGTTCCCTGCACGTACCTTCCGTCCGAAAGTGGCGAAAATATGGAAGCGTTTTCCATCATGCGCGATATGTTTTCGGATTCGACCCAGCCGCCGCACGCGAGCCGCGTGAAACCCCCGGTCACCGCGGTTATCCTGTCGCGTTGGCCGCGCGTCAGCTGCCAGTTGGAACCGCCGCCGGTCGTCGCGTTTTGGAAAACCCACGCCGTTTCGGATGTGACCGTCGCGATCGCGGGCGCCTCGCTTCCTATCGCCCTGACTAGCCCCGCCGAAGTGGCGGAATAGGACCTGCCCCCGTATACCGCGGTATAGACGGGCCTCCCCAAGTCGGTGACTGTCGAGGCGTTCGACTGCGGGACGGTGTACGCTCCGGTAAACACTGCCGCGTAGATGACGGAGCCGCTCGTAAGCGAGGCGTTCGACTGCGTAAGCGTCACCGTCGTGCCGTTAAGCGCGGCGGTTACCGATGCGCCCGCCGGCGCGACGCACGAGAGGGTGACGACGTCCCCCGGACTCGCCATCTCCTCCGACGAAGGGAACGCGTTTTTTACCGCTGCGGACGGCATTGTCTCCGCAGGCTGGAAAACGGGGTCCTTGTTGGTTATTGTCCGCGTAACGGAAGCCTGCCCGTCCTGCGTCAGCGTAAATTTGTTTTCGCCTTTGACAAGGGGCATGTACGCGCTGAAAAATCCCTCGACGGTCACGTTGGAAATAAGGTTGCCGTTTATGTAAAGCGGCTTGTCCGGCGCGCAGGTGCCGTGGATGTTATAGCCCTTCGCGTCGGTCACGGAAACGTTGACGGACGGCTGCGCCACGGTCAGCTTGTCCATCACCGGATTTTTCCACGCGGTCGGGGTGAACGAAAACGCGTGGTCCGGAGTAGGCGACGCACCCTGGCCGGTCTGCCCCGCCGGCGCCGGCGTCGGGCTCGGGCGGCTCCCGTAAACCTCCCTCGCGCTGTCTTGCGCGAGATAAAACGAACGTATTCGCTCGCCGACTATCCCGGTCAGGTTATTCGCGCGGAAGAAGACGCTGCCCCCGACCACGTCCGACTTAGAGTTGAGCGCGAGCTGCCGCACGATCTCGTTTTCCCAGCCCGCGGTTCCGTCGGACTCGCGGTATGCGGCATGCCCTATGTAGAGGTCGACTCCGGTTCCTCTGCAGACGTCCTCCCACCAGGGAAGGAGCTTCGCGTAGTCGGCGACCTCAAACCCGATCGCCCAGTATATCTGCGGGCAAATGTAGTCGAGCCAGCCTTCCTTGACCCAAAGCCTGGTGTCCGCGTAATGCGAATTGTACGATTCGTTGCCCCGCGTTTCGCTGCCAAGCGGCGCGGAGGCGGATTTGTTCAGCCATATCGCGAAGGGAGATATCCCGAACCTGGCGCCGGGTTTGGTTTCTTTGACGGTCTTTTGTATCAGTTTTATAAGTTCGTTGACGTTCTGGCGGCGCCAATCGGCTCGGTTCATGCCGTTTCCGTGCGCGCGGTACATGGCGTCGTCCGGGAAGTCCGTCGAATGGTCCGGGTAGAAGTAATCGTCCAGATGGATGCCGTCGACGTCGTACTTGCGTAGAATTTCCGCGACGCCCTTAGCGATCAGTTCGCGGCATTCGGGCCTGCCCGGGTCGAAGTAAAGCGCTTCCTTGTACGCGATCGCCCAGGACGGATTAAGCCTCGCGGGATGGTTGGCGGAAAGTTTGTTTACGTCGGTTATCTTCGAGCTGGTTGAGGTGATCCTGTACGGATTTATCCACGCGTGCACCTCGAGCCCCTTGGCGCGCGCGCGTTCGACCCAGTACGCGAGCGGGTCGAACCCGTCCGGGGGCTCCTTGCCCTGGGTTCCGGTCAAAAATTCGGACCAGGGGAAAATGTCCGAGCGGTAAAGCGCGTCGGCCATCGGGCGAACCTGAACGACCAGCGCGTTCATCTGCATATGGACCGCGCGCTCGATTATCCGGTCGATCTCGCTTTTCATCTCCGCGGAGGTCAACCCTTTACGCGAAGGCGTGTCGAGGTTGTGCGCGGAGGTGACCCAAACCGCGCGGAATTCGAAGGAAGTCTTGACCGGAGCCCCGGCCGCCGGGTTTTTTTCGAATGGCTGCGCGAGCAGGATAAGGGAAAGGATTGCCGATGC
>WREB01000335.1 GCA_009779525.1 Defluviitaleaceae bacterium | reverse complement strand
ACGCTTGACAGGGGCGATTCGCCGGTGTCGGTCGGCTGATATGATTTAACGTCCGGGAGCAGCACCGGGAGCTCCTCCTCGGGAACGGGCACCGGCCCGCACGCATCGCAATGGATTATGGGGATCGGTTCGCCCCAGTAGCGCTGCCTCGAGAAGACCCAGTCGCGCATCTTATAGTTAACCGTTCGCTTGCCGGTCCCGTTTTTTTCAAGGGATTCGATTATCGCATCCTGCGCGTCAAGCGACGGAAGCCCGTCGAACTCTCCGGAGTTGACGAGCGACCCCTCGCCCGTATAGGCCGCGACAAGCGGCGAACCGCCGTAGCCTGCGGGCGCGATCACCTGCGCGATCGGCAGCCCAAACTTAACGGCGAACTCGAAGTCGCGTTCGTCGTGCGCGGGCACGCACATTATCGCGCCGGTCCCGTAATCGGAGAGCACGTAATCGGATACCCAAATAGGCATGTCCGCGCGGCCGGTCAGCGGATTGACCGCGAAGCTTCCGGTGAAGACGCCGGTTTTTTCCTTGTCGGCCATGCGGTCGACCGAGGAGCGCGACGACGCGCGCCTTATGTACTCGCCCACTTCCGCTTTTTTTTCGTCGGTCGAAAGCTCTAACGAAAGCTCGTGCTCCGGGGATAGCACCATAAACGTGGCGCCGCACAGCGTGTCCGGCCGCGTGGTGTACACGCGGATCGCGTCGCGGGTCCCCGCGATATTAAAGTCGACTTCCGCTCCGTGGCTTTTTCCGATCCAGTCGGCCTGCATCTTCTTAACTTTTTCCGGCCATTCCAGTTTGTCCAAGTCGTTAAGCAATCGTTCGGCGTAGCGCGTTATCCGAAGCATCCACTGGCGCAAATTCTTTTTTGTCGCGGGCGATTTGCAACGCTCGCAGACGCCGCCGGTCGCCTCCTCGTTGGCGAGCACCACCTTGCACTTGGGGCACCAGTTGAGGGGCATCTCCTTTTCGTACGCGAGTCCGTTCTTAAACATCTGAACGAAAATCCACTGCGTCCATTTATAATATGAAGGGTCGGAAGTGTTGATCTCCCTTTCCCAGTTGTAAAACGTTCCCATCTCGAAAAACTGCCGCTTGAAGTTGACGATGTTTTCCGCCGTGTTGACCGAAGGGTGCAGGCCCATTTTTATCGCGTGGTTTTCCGCGGGCAGCCCGAACGCGTCCCAGCCCATCGGATGCAGCACGTGGTACCCCTGCAGCATTTTATAGCGGCAGAGCACGTCGCTTAAGACGTACACCCTCCAGTGCCCGACATGCAGCCCGACGCCGGAAGGGTACGGGAACATGTCGAGGCAATAGTGCTTCGGCCGGTCGGAATCTTCGTCCTGTATCGGGAAAGCCGCCCAGCGTTCCTTCCATTTTTTTTCCAACGCGGAAAAATTATACTTGCCCATTCTTTTGCCCCTGTCGAAACTAATGCGAATAACGCCGACATTTTATTAAGCCGCGCCTTAACTGTCAAATCTGAAGACATGCCGGCGTTCGCATTCCTCCGGAAAATTACCGCAAACGCCAATGATTTGATAGAATGCGAAACTCATTCGCGGCTTTGAAAAATTTTCGTTGTGTTTTGGCGAATAAAAATATATCATGCTCTGCGTAAAAAAACGGCGCGACAATCCGCGCCGCCCAAAGAAAGGCAACCTTAGGAGAGTAAAAATGAAACCGAAACGACTGATCGCATGCTTCGATATCATAGACGGGTACGTCACCAAGGGGCTAAAGTTCCAGGACAACGTTAGAATCGACAAGGCGGAGGACGTCGCCAAATGGGTGACGAAAGAAGGCGTCGACGAAATAATCGTGTTTGACGTGACCGCGAGCGCCCAAAAGCGCCCGCCCGATTTCGCGATGGTTGTGCGCGTTTCGCGCGAGCTGACCGTCCCGTTCATCGTCGGCGGCGGCATCAGGAACATGGACGACGTGCGCGAAATGATGAAATCCGGCGCGGACAAGCTAAGCGTCGATTCGATCGCCGTCCGCAACTCTTCGATCATAAGCGAAGCCGCGCGCGAATACGGGAGCGGAAGCGTCGTGCTTAGCATGCAGGTCGTGCGCGTAAATAAAACGGAGCAAATACCTAGCGGATTTGAAATCACGATCGACGGCGCGCGCGTGATGACAGGCAAAGACGCGATCGAATGGGCGAAAGAAGCCGAACGGCTAGGCGCCGGCGAAATATGCGTGAACAGCGTCGAAAACGACGGGGTGCTCGGCGGCTACGACCTTGAGCTGACCGGCGCCGTCGCGGACGCGGTAAGCGTGCCGGTGATCGCATCGGGCGGCGCGGGCGCGCCAAAACATCTAATCGACGTTTTCACTAAAACGAAGGCGGAGGCGGGAATCATCAGCTCTATGCTCTACTCGCCGAGGATGGAACGAAATTATAAAGTCGCGGAAATTAAAGAAGCGTTGAAGAACGCCGGGGTTAGTGTTAATATCTGAAACGCGGACATGCGTTTGAATAAATAATCGGATTTGATGCTTGGCAATAAATATGTAAAGATTTTTGCTGCGTTGATCAGGGGAGATGATTCCTTCGCGTTATATTAAAAAAGCGGTGCTATTGTGTTTAATGTCCGTTTTAACCTTT
>WREB01000334.1 GCA_009779525.1 Defluviitaleaceae bacterium | reverse complement strand
CGCAGTGGTTCGCGAAGCAAGCGTGCGAAGCGGGCGCCGGAGCGGTGATTGGGGTGGGGGGCGACGGGACGCTTCAGGAGATCGTGACCGGCATGCGCCTGGCGTACCCGGACGGACGCATAAGGGCGAAGCTCGGCGTTTTCCCTTACGGAAGCGGAAACGACTTCGCGCTGACGTACGGCGGCGGCGTCAAGTTTAAGAAAGCGAACCGGATCGAGGCGGGGATAGAAAACATAATCGCGGACAGGACAAGGGAAATCGACTTGATCGACGTCAACTGCGGCGAAATGACCTGCCTAAACATCGCCAACGTCGGGCTCGACGCGCGCATCGTGGAAAACGCCGCGGCGCTAAAGCAAAAGTTCGGGAGCCGCGCCTACCTCGCCGCGGCGTACAAGAGCATCTCGCGGCACGAAAACGTGGAGATGGAAATAATTGCCGACGGCGAAACCCTCGAGGGACCGTTCACGCTGGCGGCGGCTTGCAACGGCCGGTACTACGGAGGGGGGCTTCGCATCTCGCCCGGGGCCGACCTTTCGGACGGGTTGATCACGCTCTGCACGGTCAGCGGGATGAGCCGCCGAAAGGCGATGCTTCTGTTTCCCTCGGTGCTTTTCGGCCTTCACGGAAAGCTGAAGGAAGTAAAATATTTTCCGTGCGAAAAAGTTTCCTTTAACGTCAAAGGCGGGGAGACCCTGTGCGTCGACGGCAACCTCTACAAACGCGGCGGCGCGTTAAGCTTTAGCATATTGCCCGGGGCGCTGCGCGCATTTACGCCCTGACTCGAACATACCGTCGCGCCCGCCGCGCGCAACGGCGTCCCGACGCGCCCGGTAATATAATTGACACAAATATTTAAATAAAATGCTTGCAAAATAAAATAATATTGATATTATTGTCTCACCCTTAAAAAATCTCAAGGAGGAAAGAAACATGAAGTTACGCAAGACGCTTGTATCATTCTTGTTAGCGGCCGCGCTTACGGTCGGCATAGCCGTATCCGCTCAGGCCGCGACAATCGTTGACCTTGGCCAATTCAATGTCGACTGGGGCCTTCGTTTTGGTTTCGTAGGCCAGGGCGCGTGGGTTTCCGACGGATTCGCTGAAGTATACGACGAAGTGCTCGGCACGCCGAGGGACGAATGGAACAACTCCCCGCTCAACATGCTTCTTGGTTGGGAAGGTCTTGGCAGCAGGAAGCTCGGCGTATCCGCGGCGCAGTTTAAGGCGGCCAGGTACCTGATAGTAGAGCTTAACTCGGCAGATGTCGGATTCGACGCGGACGGCAACCCGAAGGAAGCCACCGTCTCCGTCACCTCCGAATTCACCCAAACCGGCTGGATCCCGGGCGCGTACGCGTTCCCTCTGTCCGAATTCAACCTTTCCTCCGATCCGCTGGTCTACATCATCGACCTCTGGAATTCGGGCGGCGACGGAAACATGCAGCCCAACACCTGGCAGGAGCATATCGTCGGCACCGACTCGCAGTTCGTCTGCATAATGATCCAAAGCGCGGCGGCCAATATGGCTGACGACGGCGGCAAGCACATCGACATCAAGGCCGCCTACCTGTCCGACGAACCCGCCGTATACGTGCCCCCGACTCCGGAGCCCGTGGCGGAACCCGAGCCCGATGAATCCGAAGAAGAAGTAGAAATCGGAATAGTGGCGCCCCCGCCTCCTCCCGTCAACCCGACGACCGGCGAAGGATACGCCCTCTACATCGCGATCGGCGCGCTCGTACTTTCCTCCTTGGCGGCCGTGCTGGTTGCCCGCAAAGTAAAACAAAACTAATTTAAGCCAATAAAAAAAGGGGCGCTTAGCGCCCCTTTTTTTATTTCGTTAAACATCGCAACTTACCGAAAACGAAAGCATCGGAAGCCTCGTGAAGTTGTCGTAGATCGGGTACTTCTCGCCGTGCGGGTCCTGCGTCCCGCGCACGGTGAAGCCTCCCGCGATTTCGCGCTTCGTTTTGATGATTATATCGCTCGTGTTCTCGACCCAAAACTTTTCGACCCCGGCGTCGCCCTCCTCGTCCGCGACGGTAAAGCCGCTGACGTCGTCCTGATGGAACAAAACCCCCCGGACGTTTTCGAGCTTCAGGCGCACCAGCCCGTTTTCATAAGAGACCGACGCGACGTCAGGCGCCATGTAAAAATTGTCGCGCCCGTAGATTTTAGACAGCGCAAGGCGCGCCGCGCGCTCGCCGATCATCAGGTTGCCGGCGGTGTCGTTGTGTATCGTGTCGGAGAGGTTGCTGTCGTTCGTCGGAATCACGTAGACGCCAGGCATCGTCCTTGCGGCCTGGCGCTGCGCCTCGCGTATCGCGGGCCAGCCGACCGGGCACGCCGCCCCCGCGCAGCGGTTGATCTGGAAGGTGATCCACGGGATTTTTAACCCCAGCGCTTCGTCGTACGCTTCCTTTAATTTTTTGAACCTGCCGAGGTATTGGTCGCAGCGGTCCGCGACCGCGTCGGAGCAGCCCTGGAACCAGACGACGCCCTTGACTTTTCCGTTTGAGGCGAGCCTCGCCGTCTCGACCATCAACGTAAACAGATTGTCCGAGTCGTCGGGGTCCCACTTGTCGATGTTGACCCCGCTCAGCGAAGTCT
>WREB01000333.1 GCA_009779525.1 Defluviitaleaceae bacterium | reverse complement strand
TCGTATATCTCGACGCAGCCGTTCTTTTTGTCGAAGCGCCAGCGCGCCCGAAGCCTGAACGTGCCCCTGCCGGTTTCATATATCGTCCGGAGTTCCGCCTCGTTGTACAAAAGCTCCCCACCCGTCGAAAAATCGGGGGCGGGAAGCGTTTTTATGACGTCGTGGCCGGGGTTCTTTATCAGCCTGATCGCCGTCTCGCAAACCTCGCGCAGATTGAATCCGCATACGGAGCTAGCCATGCCCACCGCGATCCCCTGGTTCGCCGAAACGAGCAGGTTGGGGAACGCGGTGGGCAGAAGAGACGGCTCGAGCGTCGTGTTGTTGTAGTTGTCGACCATGTCGACGACGTTTTTGTCGATATCCCTGAAAATTTCTTTGCAAATGTCGTCGAGCTTAACCTCGGTGTACCTGCTCGCGGCGTAGTCCATGTCGCGCGAATACTGCCTGCCAAAATTTCCCTTCGAGTCGATGAACGGGTGCAGCAGGGCGCCGTTGCCCCTGGTAAGCCTGACCAGCGTGTCGTAGATCGGCCCGTCCCCGTGCGGGTTTAGCCGCATCGTCTGGCCGACCACGTCGGCGGACTTTACCCGCCCTCCGGTTTGGAGCCCCATCTTGTGCATCGTGTAGAGCAGCTTGCGGTGCGCCGGCTTGAAGCCGTCGATCTCTGGGATCGCGCGAAGGTGGATGACGCTCATCGCGTACGGCATGAAGTTGAGCTCGAGCGCGCTTGTTATCGGCTGCTCGATTATCTGGCTTTCAACCGGCGCGGACGGCGCGCTTTTTTTGCGCCCCGGCACTATTTATCCCCGGAATCCGCTTTTTTCTTTTTTCTTGCCGAAGCGATGAACAAATATCCGACGAACGCCAAAAGCCCGATGATTACTATCGGTATGAGCGCTCCCGCCAAAAAGATCGCAAGGTTTTGGAAGAAGTTGACCGTTCCGTTGACCGAGCGCACGAACGCCTGGCCAATCCGCCCGCCCAAACCCTCGGGCACTATGACTAGCTCCTCCTTCGTCACCTCGGTGACGCTCACGCTGATCGTCGAAAAAGCGGCGAGCCTGTCGATGGAAGTCATCTGCGACTGGAATCGCTCTATCTGCGTCCTGATCGAGCCGAGGCGCTCCTCGAGCGCAAGCAGGTCGTCGATTTCCTCGGCGCGCGTTATCATTTCAAGCACGCGCTCCTCCTCGATTTGCTTCGTCGCGAGCCTGTCGGCGATGTCGTAGTACCTGGCGGTCGCGTCCTCGGCGCTCTGGCTCGAATGGACCGCCTTGCCGAGGCTTTCGGCGTAGAGCCTCGCCTCCTCGAAAAACTCCGAAGGGACGCGGATCGTTATCGAAAACGTGCGGTAGTCGTTCCCGCGGCTGTAGTTGTAATTTGTGTACATGTTCGCGCTTTCGACGTAGCCGCCGTAGTCGGGCCCGATCGCGCGAAGCAGCTCGGCGGTTTCGTCGAAGCGTTCGGACTGCAGATTGATGGAGGCGCGCTGTATGATCTTAAGCGGCAGGTTCGCGCTGTCGCCTCTTCCGTATTCTTCCACAACCGCCGCCAAGTCCATGTAATCTTCGTAATATTCGGCTTCGTACGCATAGTCGGCTTCCGGCCTCGGCGAATAGGCGCTGTCGTTGGCCCAGTCGCCGTATCCCCCTCCCGATGCTGAGGAATTAGGCGGCCCCTGCGGCGAAGTGATCCAGGAATCGCCTGAGTTCCTCGCGGAGGCGCAGCCAGCCGAAGCGATAAGTATTAAAACGGACGACGCCAGTATGATTTTTTTCATTGCCGGTCCTCCTTCCCTATGCCTTTCCTTCCGCGCCTTTTGCCCCTGATTACGAAAACGGCGATCAATACGAAGGCCGCGACAAGCAGTAGCGGTATGAGCGCCCCGATAAGCCAAACCACGAAGCTCTCCATAAACGAGACCATTCCGTTAAACGAACGAATGAAGCTCTGCCCAAGCTTGTCGAGGAATTCATCCTCGGGTATGGGCTCCACTTCCGGCGCTTTTTCGGTCAAACTTATGTTAAGGTAGGGCATCGACGATATGTCGTAAAGCTGGTTGAGCCTTCCGCGCAGGTCGTCGCGCTCCGATTCCACCCAGCCCAGGCGGCGCTCCACCGCGGCGAGCACGTCCATCGTCCTGCTTTCGGCAAGCAGCGCCTTGAGTCTGCCAACCTCCTCTTCTTTCGCCAATAGCCTTGCCTCAAGGTCGTAAACCTCGTCGGCCAGCTTGTTTGCGTATTCGGTTTCGTATGAGACCGCGCCGAGGTTTCGCAAAACCTCCTTTGCGCGCGCGTAGTCGCCTATCGTCACGCGCCTGCGGTATTCCGCGCTTCCGCCGTAGTCCCCGTACCATGCGTTGGCGTTTAGGCTGTAGCCGTCCAACCCGTTTATCAACGCCTCCGCGGCTTTGATGTTATCAACTTCGACGTTTATGTTGTAGCTTTGCTCGTAAAAACTCTCGGCGAGAAACGCAGTCGTGTCGGGATACGAGGCGAATGCGATCCTAGATTCGACCGTCAAAAGCATTTCCCGCTCGAACTGCCAGCCGACAAAGCCGTCGTCGGCGTTTTCAGCCATCGCGCCGCGTATTCCGGACGCGAGCGAAACGATCAGGCTTAG
>WREB01000332.1 GCA_009779525.1 Defluviitaleaceae bacterium | reverse complement strand
GTGGTTGTTTTCGATTTCCTTGCAGGTGGGAAGGCGCGTTCCTGTGTAATTGTACGGGTCGAAGACCTTGTGCCCGCTGACCCCGACGTCGCCCACGGTGACAAGCACCAGGGTGCGTTCGCCGGGAATAATGTGTTCAGTGACGTCGAACCTATGCGGCTCGAGGCCGCCGACGTACTGCGCGACGAAATTGCCGTCGATCGAAAGCGTCACATGGTAGCGCGCCTGGTCGAGCGTTATGAATATGCGCTTGCCCGCGTGCTCGGCCGGAACCAGGACATACTTGGCGTAGCTTAAAAATGGGCTTGGAAGGCGCTTCCCGTCCTGCTGGCCCACCTGCCCCACGAAAAATTCGGTGATCTCCTGCACCCGGCCCGATTCCACCCCCTGCGGGATCGAATTGGTGAGCTTTGCCTTGGGGCGCTTGCCGAATTTAGGCCCGCCCGGCAGGTCGATCATTAGCGGCTTGTTTTCCTCGTCGTCGGCGTAGACGAGTATCGACGGGTCGTACGCCCGCCCCGAAGCCAAAAGCACGGCGTCTTCCGCCGCGGGCGAAACCGCCCAGCCGGTCTGGTGCTTCTCGATGAAGCGCATGTATTCCTCCTTGAATTGTTTTAAGGATGAAACGCTTGTAATTATTTTAACCCCGATTGCGGCGCAATTAAAGTGCCCGACTTTATTTATATTGACGCGCGGTCACGGGGTAGCGCTCGAGAAGCTCCTCGTATTCGCGGAGGCCCGAGGCCTCGAGCTCCGCCATGTATCCGTCCCAGTGAAACGCGACCGTCTTGCGGCCGTTGATAATATCCTCGAAAAATTCCTGCTGGATTAGCTGTATTCTTTTGCGGCCAGTGTATTTTGCTTGCAAATTTTTCAAATCGTCCGCGAACAAGTCTTCGGGGTCGCTTTTGTACGGAGGCAAAAGCATCGAAATAGCTTTTTCGCTAGAAGCGAAATCGTAAAGCTCGCCTATCGGATAATCGTAAATTCGCTTGCCCGCGGTTTCGTCCCTTATGAAAGTTCCGTAGAAACCCACGCATTCGACGCTTTCCGGAACGCGAACCACCGGCGAATTGTACCGCTCGCCCTGCCAATAGTAGTCGTCGCCCTCGAAACCGTAGTTGACAAGCACGTATAAGAACGGGTCGAACGAAAGCGCGTCGAAGATCTCGAGGATTTTCGCGAGTTTCTCGTCGGATACGTTCGCGCCGACCGCGAAACTGGAGCTATACGTAAAGCCGTTTTCGATATAAGCGGCGCTGTCGGTGCCCTGCCTGCCGTCCGGCCCGATTTCCGGCGGCGTGACTAAAAGCTTTGCGCCGCCGTCGATCAGTTCGGCATACGAGCCGAGCATCATGGAATACGAACTCCACCAACCGTAGCGGCCTTCTTCGGGACGGATGTATATATCGTCCGGATTCGTCGAAACGTCCATATCGACGAGGCGCTCGACATATTTCATGAAATTCTTGAAACTTTCGCTTCCCGCGGAATAAACGGCTTTTCCGTTTTCCTTGATGTTGGAATTGTTCGCGCCGTACGCGCCCATAAGCGCCACCAAGTTCCATAACCCCATGCCAAACCGGTTAATAATAAGTCCGCGGCGCGTTCCGTCGCCCATTCCGGAAAACGCCCGCATTATTTCGGCGAACTCATTTAGGTCGTAAGCCTCCTCGGTGAAATAAATTCCTTTGGCAATTTCAATCAGCTTTCCCTTCGGTTCGATCCCAAGTTCCTCAAGCCAGTCAAGCCGGTATACCGAATAGGGCTCGAACAGTTCCCTCGTTTCATACATCCTGAAAAGAAAATAATCCGCGGTTTCGTACGGATTGCGGCCTTTTAGGTTTTCGCCGCCCGGGCCCGCCATCGCCGCGTAGTTTGGCGCGTATCGCTCGACCATTTCCCAGGGGATCTTGCGTATCGCGCCGGACCCAATGAATTCGTCGAGCGTAAATTTATAGGAATCTATATCGCCGACTACGATGCCGCCTCCGAGAACCGTGCCGGGCTCGAGTTTTTCGTATGAGGGGACGAATATGTCGGGCAATGAGTTTTCACCCATCTGCTCCTTCTGCAGCGGCCAGAGGTATGTGTCGTCGGAAATCTCGAACGAAAACGTCACGCCGAACTGCCGCTCGAGATATTCGGTGATCCGGCTGGTTTCCGGATTTAGCCTGCCTTCGTAATCGGCCGGGGCAAAGTAGCCCCATTTGATGTCAATGAAGCCCGAGTCGGGAGAAGGCGTAGTCCTGGCCGGATCCTCCGCCGCGATGTCTGCGTAATCGTTTTGGGCATCGCTTTGGATATCGTTTTTTATTTCGTTTGTAAAGTCGCCTTGGCTTTCGACGGCCGGCGCGCCGGCCTTCCCGCAGGAAGATAAAATGAATACTGCGGCAGCTATCGATACGGCAATTTTTTTCGCCGGCATCATCACATGCCCTCCTTTTTCGTTAAAATATTTCGCATCCGATCGGGGAAGTTGGTTAACCCGCGTTTATTATGTATTATAAACGAAACGGCTAAATCGAGGGAGGCGTTAACCGAATATGGAGGCATACAGGCACCCTACGCAGATACCGAGGAGCGATTCGCTCAAGTTCGACTGGGCGGGCGAACGCGTTAT
>WREB01000331.1 GCA_009779525.1 Defluviitaleaceae bacterium | reverse complement strand
TCCGGGCAGGGCGACTCGCATCCCGCCGGCGCCGCCGGCTCGGTTGCCGCGCCCGCCGTCTGCTTTTCCTTGGGGATCCATTTCTTTAATATTTCGTACATCTCGATCGAGTTGATCGGCTTCGAGACGAAGTCGTTAAGGCCGTTTGACCTGAACATCTCCTCCATGCCGGTCACGGCGTTCGCGGTAAGCGCGATTATCGGGAGGTTGGCGTAGTACGGGTCGTACTTCCCCATCGCGCGGATGCGCCGCGTGGTCTCGACGCCGTCCATCACCGGCATCCTGTGGTCCATGAAGACCATGTCGTAGCACTTGCCCTTGACCGCCTCGATCGCCGTTATCCCGTTCTCCTTCAGGTCGATCTGCATCCTGTACGGCTTGAGCAGGCCCTCCGCGACCTTCAGGTTTGTGGTGATGTCGTCGACAATGAGTATCCTCGCGTCCGGCGCGTAAAACACCGGGATCGCCTCGTTGCTTTCGTTGTACATCGCCTTGTCGGGCGCCCCGTTTAACGCGTTCGCGACCGAAAGCGAATAGACTGGGAGCGAGAGCACCCTGCGGCTAAGTTGCGGCAAGTCCTTCGGGAGGGGGATTGAGAAGCCCGCCGGGACCGTTTCGCCGAACCCGGCGAGAAGCACGATCTCCGCCTTGTGCGTAAGCGTCGTTAATTGGTTGGAGACGCCGTCGTACAGGCGGGCGGCCAAAAATATGTAGTTCCATTCGGCCGCACCGAGCTTTGCCAAAAACTGCGCGTCGTCCGAAACGGATTCGCAGTAGACGTCGAGGTTTCGAAGCGTCTCCACCACGGACGCGGTGTAGACGGCGTAGTGCATGTACACGAGCGCCCTGGCCGACCGGGGGTCGCCCACCTGCGCGAGCTCCGCCGCCTGGCGCTTTATTTGCGGGATCATGACGGTGAACACGCTGCCCACTCCGTATTCGGAGCGCACGCTTATCTTCCCGTTCATCATCGTGGCGATGTTCTTCGTAATGGCGAGCCCCAGGCCTGTGCCCTCGAGGTATCTGTTCTTTTCTAGGTCGCTTTGGCTGTAGACGTCGAAGATGCTTTCGATCTCGTCGGGCCTTATCCCGATCCCGCTGTCCGCGACCTCAAAAATGAGCCGTATCTCGTTTCCGGCGCCCGGCTCCCACCTGACGCCAAGCGATATGAATCCCCTTTCAGTAAACTTAACGGCGTTTCCGAGCAGGTTTATGAGTATCTGCCTGATCCGCGACTCGTCGCCGAACAACTCGTTCGGGATCGCGCGGTCCGCGTTTACGGTGAAGGCGAGCTGCGACTCGAACGCGCGTATCCGAATTATGCTTATCACGTTGTTAATCAAGTCCGAAAGCGAATAGTCGCCCGGAAGGATCTCGAGCTTTCCGCGCTCTAGCTTTGAAAAATCGAGAATGTCGTTTATTATCGAAAGCAGGTTGGCGCTCGCCTGCTTGACGGTGTAGATGTTCTCCCTCGCGACCTCGGACATCTCTTCGCAGAGCGCAAGCTCCGTCATCCCTATCACCGCGTTCATCGGCGTGCGTATCTCGTGGCTCATCTTCGCGAGAAACTCCGACTTCGCCCTGTTTGCGAGCTCGACCGCCTCGAGGCGGCGCTGCTCGGTTATGTCGGTGTAGAAACCCTCGAACAAAAGCGGCGAACCGTCGTCGCTGTTCTCGACGACGCGGCTGCGCTCCCATATCCATTTTACCTCGCCGCTTCGCGTTATTATCCTGAAGGTGTACTCGAGCGGAAGGCCCGCCGAAAGGGTCGAAACCATTAGTTTTATGAGCTCGTCCGAATCCTCGGGGTGGACGAGGTCAGATATGTTCATGGCGACGCCGCTTGTCAGGTTGTCCGGCGAATAGCCGGTAAGCGCGGCGCAGCCCTCGCTTGCGAAGACGAACGTGTACTTGGGCGGGTCGTTTAGGCAGCGGTATATCATACCGGGGAGGTTTCGCATCATCGCCTCGGAGCGGCGCACAAGCTTCCTGCGCTCGGCGCCGGTGATAGCGATCGCCATGAAGTCGGCGAGCGAAGACGCGAAGTTTTGTTCGGCGACCGTCCACTCGCGCTTTTCGGGATAAGATTCGTTGCGCTCCTGCTCGATGCACACGACCCCGACGACTTTGCCGTCGATCCAGACCGGGGCGTCGAGCAGCGAGCACGCGCCGGGGTTGTAATTTGGAAGGATCGGCGAGAGCGCGTTCGGCTGCCTTACGTCGCTAATAGAAATTATCCGCTCGGAAAACAAAAGCTTCAGGTACTCGGCGCAGGGCGACATGTCGATCATTTCCGGGACGCTTGCGGCTCCCCTCGCCGAATCGTATTCGACGATCCCGGTCAGTAACGGCGAGCCCTCATTCAAGCCCCAGATGCCGATCTTGCGCGTGTCGAGCGCCTGGCAGCCTTCCTTGGCGATGACGCGCGCCGCGTCCCTGAGTATTCCGGCGGAAAGCGCGGGCGACTTCGTTATCTCGGCTAGCGCGCGGCTTAGTATCTGCGGCCTCCGGTTGTGTATCTTCGCGGCGTTGGCGAAGTATGCGAAGGCGATCAGCGTGAAGAAGAACCCGATCGACGTGGTGTCGTAGCGGAAGCCCATGAATTCGAACGTGTACGCGATGTTTAAAAAAAGCGG
>WREB01000330.1 GCA_009779525.1 Defluviitaleaceae bacterium | reverse complement strand
CCTTTTTTTCGAAAGCCGTGCCGACGCTGTATATGTGAGTCAATTCCCTAATTTCTATAATTGGCCGGCTTTCCATCAAGCGCACCGCGAGCCGAGAAATTTGACATACGATTCTACGAATTCGTCGACGGTCAAGGCGATTTCCATATCGACGCCGTTTTGCCTGAGCGCGTGCGATATTGCGGCGGTCTGGGGAACGTCGAGCCCAATTTTCCGAAGCTCTTCGACGCGGCGAAATATTTCGCGAGGGGTTCCTTCCATCGCGACGGAGCCGCCGTCCATGACGACAACCCTTTTTGCCAGAACCGCTTCCTCCATATAATGGGTTATCAGTATCACCGTGACGTTCGCTTCTTTGTTCAGGCGCGTGACGGTCTCAAGCACCTCGCGGCGGCCCGACGGGTCGAGCATCGCCGTCGGTTCGTCGAGCACGATGCATTCGGGCTCCATCGCCAAAATGCCCGCGATGACGACGCGCTGCTTCTGCCCTCCCGAAAGATACTGCGGCGCGTGCGTCGCATAGCCGGACATCTTCACCGATTTGAGCGACGATTCGACGCGCTTCCTAATTTCGGCGGGCGGGATACCCAAATTTTCCGGGCCGAACGCGACGTCTTCCTCCACGACGGTCGCGATCAGCTGGCTGTCGGGGTTTTGGAAAACCATTCCGGTCGCTTGCCTGACGTCCCAGACGTTCTCGGGCTTCCTCGCGTCGATCCCTTTTATGAAGAGGGTGCCGGAGGTAGGCGAAAGCAGCGCGTTAAGGTTCCGGGCGAGCGTCGATTTGCCCGAGCCGTTACGGCCTAGCACCGCGACGAAATCGCCCCGCTCGATCCTGAGGTCGATTCCGCGGAGAGCCTGCGCGTACATCGCGCCGCTGTCGCCGCCTTCGGAACGCTCGTATTCGTAGCAAAGGTTTTCGCTGTAAGCCATGTAGCGTTCCATGACGCCTCCCCCGAACCGAATGCAGCCCGAATGATAACATACCGGCCGCATCCTTATAAATCGCAATGCGGCGTTATTTGTAAATATTTTGCGAAGCATCGCGTTTGTTTGTATAATAGCCGTAAAAAAAGCGGAAGGACGAAACGGCGCATGCGCAAAAAAATAAACGTCGGGTTGGTCGGCTATAAATTCATGGGCAAGGCCCACAGCAACGCCTACAGAAAAATCGGGATGTTCTTCGACGCGTCGGCGGACGTCGTCATGAAGGCGCTTTGCGGCCGCGAAGAGGAGTGGCTCAAAGAATCCGCGGCGAAATTCGGCTGGGAGAGTTATGAGACAGATTGGAAAAAGCTGATAGCGCGGAAAGACATAGACGCGATCGACATCACTTCGCCAAGCAACACCCACAAGGACGTCGCGATCGAGGCGGCCAAGGCAGGCAAGCACGTTTTCTGCGAAAAACCGCTCGCGCTCAACGTGAGCGACGCGCGCGAAATGCTTAAGGCCGCGAACGATAATAAAGTGAAGCACCAAATCGGGTTCAACTACCGGTTCGCCCCGGCCGTTCTGCTTGCGAAGCAATTGATCGAAACCGGGAAAATCGGCCAGGTTTTCCATTTCAGGGGAGACTACCTGCAGGACTACATCATCGATCCCGAATTCCCGAAGGTCTGGCGGCTCGACAAAACGGTCGCCGGCTCCGGTTCGCACGGGGACCTGGGCGCCCACGTGATCGACCTCGCAAGGTTTTTGGTCGGGGAATTTAAGACGGTTAACGGCTGCAGCAAGACGTTCATTAAGGAACGCCCGGCGGTCGAGAAGATGCAGGGGCTCAGCGCCGAGGCAAACATGGACAACATGGCGGAAGTAGACGTCGACGACGCGACCATGTTCATGGCGGAGTTCGAGTGCGGCGCGCTCGGGCTGTTCGAGGCGACGCGTTTCGCTGCGGGACATAAAAACGCCCTGACGTTCGAGATAAACGGAAGCAAGGGCAGCATTATCTTCGAATTGGAACGCCTCAACGAGCTTAAATATTTTTCGAGGGATGACGAGGAGGGGCTGCAGGGTTTCCGCACTATCGGCGTCACGGAGGGGTCGCATCCGTACATGACGCACTGGTGGCCCGCCGCGCACATCATCGGCTACGAGCACACCTTCGTGCATCAACTTTACGAATTCGTCGAATGCATAGCCAACGACAAGGCCGCGCGCCCGGATTTCGGCGACGGGGTCAAATGCAGCCAGGTGCTGGACGCGGTCGACCTTTCCATAGAAAGCAAAAGCTGGGTCAACGTTTCGGACGTGTAAACCGTAATAATCATTATTGGGATATGACGGGATGTGTCGCATAAACATAATTTTAAAAATTAGGATTATGCCAAGGTCTGCATGAAATGGATCAAGGCCTGCGCCGAATTTTCCCCGGCAGGCGTCGAACCCGTCCTCGCGGCGCTCATCGAATGCGGGGTCACGGGCGCGCAGATAATCGACGAAGCTGAGATGGCGCGTTTTATCGAGCAAAATCCGTTCGCTTGGGATTACGCCGAAATACCTTCTGGCGCAAACCCCGACGGTTTGGCGCGGATAATCTTTTACGTCCCTACCGGGGACGCGGGAGAAAAACAATTGAGCCGCGTCGGGGACGCTTTCGCGGATTTGCGCCGCGCCCTGCCGGAAGTATTTGTTTGCCCGATTG
>WREB01000329.1 GCA_009779525.1 Defluviitaleaceae bacterium | reverse complement strand
GAGGGCGGCGGCGTATTGATTAACCAATGCCCGCACAACCTCGACCTCTGGCAGTGGATCTGCGGGATGCCAAGCAAAGTCACGGCGTTTTGCCACGAAGGCAAATGGCATTCAATCGAGGTGGAGGACGACGTCACCGCCTACGTCGAGT
This sequence comes from Defluviitaleaceae bacterium, assembly GCA_009779525.1. Next base: position 2,509 of record WREB01000329.1, on the reverse strand, counting down.
ACGAAAACGGCGCGACTGGCGTCTTCATCACGTCGACCGCGGACTCTCCCGGCACCAACCGCTTCGAGATACTCGGGGACCTGGGCAAGCTCGTGTTCGATTCCGGTTCGCTCAAATATTTTAAACTCAAGGTTCCCGAACGCGAGTTTAACAAAGTTAACAAAGAAGCGTTCGGTTCGCCGGGGTTTGAAGAAGCCGACGCGAGTTTCACCGGGGAGTACACGCAGCATCCCGGCGTCCTTAGGGCGTTCGTTGCAAAAATAAACGGTAGGGGCGAGCTTGTCGCCGACGGCGCCGAGGGGATTAACGGGCTTACGATATCAAACGCGATCCACCTTTCGTCCTGGCTCGGCAAGACCGTTTCGCTTCCGCTCGACGAGGAGTTGTTTTTGCGCGAGCTTGACAAAAGAAGGTATTCGCGATGAAGTCGGAAATCCTTTTCGCGCCGGTCGGCTTCAAGCGGTACGATTCGAGCGAGACGCTGCCCGCGAGGTTCGAACGGCTGCTTGAGCGTTCGCCGCTTTCAAGGCTCGTGCCCGGCAAATCCGCGGCGATAAAAATGCACGTGGGCAGGGGAGTCGGCTACACGACGATCCATCCGCTTTTCATTAAAAAGCTAGCGGATAAGCTGAAGGAGTGGGGCGCGCGCCCGTTCGTCACGGACCAGAGCGTCGAAGGCGCGAGGCCGCGCGGCTACACCGAGGATTTCCTCGGCTGCCCGGTGCTGGACGTCTGCGGCTGGACCGGCAAGTACGTGTACGAAAGGGAGGTCGCGTTCAAGTCGTTCACCAATGTCGACATCGGCGGATATGTCTACGACGCGGATTTTTTGATAGACCTTTCCCACGTGAAGGGCCACGGCGCGTGCGGCTACGGCGGCGCTTGCAAGAACATAGCGATGGGCTGCGTGACCGACAGGACAAGAAGGCAGCTCCACGGGCTCGAGGGCGGGCTTTCGTGGGACGCAGGCCTTTGCGACGGTTGCAAGCAGTGCATCGACGGTTGCAACCACGACGCTAACAAGTTTACCGACGACGGGCGGTACGAAATCTTCTTCCACCACTGCACCTACTGCCAGCACTGCGTCAAGGTCTGCCCGACCGGCGCGATCAAGGTCGAGGGCAACTACTACACGGACTTTCAAACGGGAATGGCGATATGCACGAAGACCGTGCTCGACACGTTTAGCGAAGAAAACGCGTACTACATAAACTTTTTGACCGACATCACGGCGCTTTGCGACTGCTGGGGTTTCACGACCCCGTCGCTTGTCCCAGACATAGGAATCATGGCGTCGGGCGACATTGTCGCGGTCGAGCGCGCCTGCATCGACGCGATAAAGTCTGAAGACTTGATTCGCGGCGGGATCCCCGAGGGGCACGAGCTGACCGGAAGCGGGCACTTGTTCGAGCGGCTGCACGGCAAGGACCCGTACGTCCAGTTAATTGAATTAGAAAAGCTCGGCCTCGGCACGCAGGAATACGAGCTTTCCACAGTGGAATGAAGCGAAGTTCGGCCGCGCATATAAAAAGGCTGATCGAACGCCACCCGGCGCTTGCCGCGTGCGAGGCGGAAATTAACGCCGCCTGCGAAACGTTGATAAACTGTTATAAAAACAATGGCAAGCTTCTGATATGCGGAAACGGCGGAAGCGCCGCGGACTGCGGCCACATCGTCGGCGAACTGATGAAGGGCTTTTTGTTAAAACGCGAACTCGGCCGGCGCGAGGCGGACGCGATAAAAAAAAGGCATCCCGCCGAGGCGAAACACCTGATAGACAACCTGCAGGGCGCTTTGCCCGCAATTAATTTAACCGAATGCGCGGCCCTACTCACCGCATACTCGAACGACGTAGCCTCCGAGTTTGCTTTCGCGCAACAAGTTTTAGGGCTTGGCGCAAAGGGTGATGTTTTGCTTGCGATAAGCACTTCCGGCAACTCAAAAAACGTGATAAACGCGAGTTTTGTAGCGCAGGCGTTCGGGCTTTCGGTCATCGGCCTCACCGGCGAACCGGGCGGAGCGCTTCCTGCGCGCTGCGACGTCGCGGTCCGCGTCCCTGCGTCAAACACTCCGGACATTCAAGAGCTGCACCTTCCGGTGTACCACGCGATATGCGCCGCCGTCGAGGAGGAATTCTTCGGGGGTTAATTGCGCCATAGTCATTGTCATAGGCATAGGCATTATAGTGCATTTGACTTAAGTTTTTGCGCCGTGCTATACTCCACCGCGCTTTATGGGCTGTCGCCAAGCGGTAAGGCACAGGACTTTGACTCCTGCACCCGAAGGTTCAAATCCTTCCAGCCCAGTGTGTGTTTTGCCGATAGAACCAGGGTTTCTTGGGAGACTCTGGTTCTATTTTTTTGGTCGGTATTAGGGTGCCTAGCACGGTTTTCCTTTACCTACTACCGACAAACCCAGTGTTTATCAGTGTTTCAGTAGCCATTTTTAGCACGATTTTCCGCGCTCACCATTCACCGGCGATCCTGCCGCCGTCGATCACGAGGCAGTG
>WREB01000328.1 GCA_009779525.1 Defluviitaleaceae bacterium | reverse complement strand
TCGAGACCGCGCACAAGAACGTCTACCGCAAGGAGATGACCTGGCGCGAGTTCGACTGGCGCGCCAGCCAGCTCGCCAACCTGCTGATCTCGCGCGGGACGAAGCGCGGCGACAAAATCGGCGTGCTGCTGATGAACTGCATCGAATGGCTTCCGGTTTACTTCGGGATCCTTAAAACCGGCGCGCTTGCGGTGCCGCTCAATTTCCGCTACACGTCGGACGAGATAAAGTACTGCCTCGGGCTCGCCGACGTCTCGGTCCTTCTATTCGGGCCGGAATTTGTCGAGCGCATGGACGCGGTAAAGGACGAAATACCCAAAGTCAAATCATTGATTTTCATTGGCGGCGGCGAAGGCGGCGGCCCCGCCTTCGCCGAAAGCTACGAGGCGCTGATGGAGGGGATGCCGACGAACCCGCCCGGCATACGACTGATCGATTCGGACGACGCCGCCATTTATTTTTCGTCCGGCACTACCGGCTTCCCCAAGGCGATCCTGCATCCGCACCTGAGCCTCACGACCTCGTGCGTCGTCGAGCAAAACCACCACGGCCAGTCGCGCGACGACGTTTTCTTATGCATCCCGCCGCTCTACCACACGGGCGCCAAGATGCACTGGTTCGGAAGCCTGCTTGCGGGAAGCAGGGGCGTGCTGCTAAGGGGGATAAAGCCTAAGTGGATCGTCGAGACCGCGGCAAAGGAAAAGGCGACCATCGTCTGGCTGCTCGTGCCCTGGGCGCAGGACGTGCTTGACGCGATCGAGCGCGGCGAGATAAACCTTAACGACTACGACCTTGCAAGCTGGAGGCTCATGCACATAGGCGCGCAGCCCGTCCCGCCGAGCCTCGTGCACAGATGGAAAAAATACTTCCCCGCCCACGAGTACGACACCAACTACGGCCTATCGGAGTCGACCGGCCCCGGCGCCGTCCACCTTGGGATAGAAAACATCCGCAAAGTCGGCGCGATAGGCAAGGCGGGTTTCGGCTACCAGACTAAAATCGTCGGCGAGGACGGCGAACCGGTCGCGCAAGGCGACGTCGGGGAGCTGATTTTAAAGGGCGACTGCATAATGAAATGCTACTACAACGACGCGAAGGCGACCGCGGAGACGCTGAAGGACGGGTGGCTCTTCACCGGCGACATGGCGAAGGAGGACGAGGACGGCTTCATATTCCTCGTCGACAGGAAGAAGGACGTGATCATCACCGGCGGCGAAAACATCTACCCGGTGCAGATAGAGGACTTCCTGCGCGGCCACGAAAAGATTAAAGACGCGGCGGTGATAGGAATCGTTCATGAAAGACTTGGCGAGATCGCCGCCGCTATAATCGAGATCAAAACCGGGATGAGCTGCTCGGAAGACGAAATCGAGCAGTTTTGCCAGGCGCTGCCGAGGTACAAGCGGCCGAGGCGAATAATCTTCGAGCCGGTGCCGCGAAACGCAACGGGCAAGATCGAGAAGCCGAAGCTTCGCGCAAAGTACAACGGCGGAAGCCTCGTAGCGAAGCAGACGGAGATCGTGTAAGGAAAGCTAACCGCATAAAAGGAAAAAAGCGAACGGGAACGCCTGCAGGCGTTCCCGTTCGCTTTGGGCGCGTATTAATATGTTATTTATTTTCGATAAGCGACGTGATATTATTAATGCGAAATAATTTTTAAAGGAATATGATTATGCAAGCCGTTAAATCTTATAGGGCGTATTACGACGATGGATTGTTTATACCGTATGAACCGGTAACGATTCCAAAGGGTTGTGAAGTTATTGTTACGGTTTTGGATTTTCTTGATGAAAAGACGTAGAATTCTTACGACCATGATCATCAGATGTTTTTTAACAACGGTTCTGCCATAATAAAAAAAGCGGACCCAAGTAAATCCGCGCTGGGTTTATGGGAGGTGAAATGATTATCCCGGACGATTTTAACGCGCCCTTAGATGATTTAATGGATTATATGTATTGATGAATTATTTAATTGATACGCACGCGATGTTATGGATAATGTTTGAACCCAATAAACTGTCGCGAAAAGCAAATGATGTTTTGGCTGATAAAAATGCATATAAATTTATCAGCGTTACCTCGTTTTGGGAAATCGCAATTTAAACCCGAATTGGCAAATTACCGTTGCCGATGAAGATAACGGATATCATTAAAAAAACGGAAGCAATCGGAATTGGACGTATCGGTATTAGTCAACGGCATTTAGAAATATTTATTTCACTTCCTTTGCTGCACCGCGATCCGTTTGACGGAATCATCATAGCGACGGCGATTTCGGAACAAATGGTTATAATAACGGAAGACGAAAACATACAAAAATACGAATCTCTTTGTATTTGGTGATGATTTACCTAAAAGGGGTCAACCCATGCAGCAAATGACCGCCAAGCGGAAACATTTTTTATTAGCGTTCGTCGCCCTGATTGTATGCTCGTGCGGCATAAGCGCCCCTGATGCGTCGAGTGACGTTAGCGACGGCACGAACAATAAACCAGGCCACAGCGCAAGCGACGGCAATAACGCCGCCAACCAAAACGCGGCGCAAAGCGACGGACCAACCTACGCCCAAATACAAGGCGGGCTGGCGATACCGCTCGAAGGATATAGGGCGAAGTTTTTTACGGTCGACATCGACGGGAACATATACGTCGACGACCGCGAAACGATCATAAAAATCG
>WREB01000327.1 GCA_009779525.1 Defluviitaleaceae bacterium | reverse complement strand
ATGGGCGGCGGCTCGGTAATGCCGTCGACGGGCGAATTCAACTTCGCGGTGGAGGAAGGCTATCTCATTAGAAACGGAAAGATTGCGGAGCCGGTCCGCGGCGCTACGTTGATCGGAAAGGGATCGGAAGTGCTGATGGACATCGACCGCGTCGCCAACAACTTAAAGCTTGCGGCGGGTACCTGCGGCTCGGAAAGCGGAATGGTGCCGACGACCGTCGGACAGCCGCTGATCCGCGTTAAGGAAATGACGGTGGGGGGGAGAAAATGAAATGGAATACGCGGATTTTAAAGAGGCTTTATTCATAAAGGCCGGCGATTACGGCTTTACCGACTGCGAGCTTTACTACTCCGAAAGCGGCAGCTTTTCCGTGCGCGTCTTCGGAGGGGAGATAAGCGAGTATAAAAACACCGATTCGGTCGGCGCGTCGTTTCGCGGGACGTTCGGGGGCCGCGTCGGGTATTCGTACACCGAAAAGCTCGACGAGTCGGTTATAGACGGGCTCGTTTCAAACGCAGCGGGCAACGCCGGCATCATAGAGGAAGAGGAATTGGAAAAACTCTATCATGGCGACGAGACCTATCCGGAGGCGAACAACTACAACGAAGCGTTAAACGGCTACGGCGCCGCCATGAAAATAGAAACGGCGCTTGCCATGGAAAAATACGCGCTCGATCAAGACAGCCGGATCGCAAGCGTCGAATACTGCGGCATCGGGACCAACGAAGAATTGACGCGGATCTCCAACACCTACGGATTGGACTTGCACGAACGCTCGAACATCGCGTTCGCGTACGTGCTTGCGCGCGCCGAGGAAGACGGAGTTGCGAAGATAGGCTACGAGGTATGGCACGGCAACGATCTCGCCGCGTTCGATTATAAAAAGATTGCGTCGAAAGCGGTGGAACGCGCGCTTTCATACTTAAAAGCGGAAAGCGCAAAATCCGGCGAATACCCGATCGTCTTCGAAAACATATGCGCGGCGGAACTATTCGCGTTTTTCTCGAGCGTGTTTTTCGCGGAAAACGCGCAGAAGGGTTTTTCGCTTCTGAAAGATAAGACCGGAAGCGTCATCGCAAGCGAAAACGTCACGATTCGAGACGACGGCATATGTAAAAAAAGTTTCGGAAGCGTCCCGTTCGATTCGGAGGGCGTGGCGACGCAAAACAAAGCGGTCGTCGAAAACGGAATCTTAAAGACAATGCTCTACAATTTAAAATCCGCCGAAAAGGACGGGGTGAAGAGCACCGGAAACGGTTTCAAGCCGAGCTTCCGGGCGTCGGTCGGAACGAACTGCACGAACTTTTACCTGGCGCCTTCAGACGTTTCGCTTGACGAAATGCTTTCTGGTCTCGACGGAGGGATTTTCGTGACGGAGCTGGCCGGATATTCCGGAGCGAACGCGATATCTGGCGACTTTTCGCTTTCGGCGGACGGGTTTATGATCGAAGGCGGAAAAAAAGGCAAGCCGGTGGAGCAAATAACCGTCGCGGGAAATTTTTTCGATATGCTTAAAAACATCAAGGCGATAGCCGACGATCTGCGTTTCGGCGAGCCGGAAAAAACGGGCACATTCGGAATGCCGTCGTTTTACGCCGAAGGGCTGCGGGTTTCGGGCCTTTGATCGGCTTCGTCCATTATTCTTCGCCGGTGGGGTTTCTACGGATAGCCGGCTCGGGCGAATTTATTACTGAATGCGGCTTTTCGGATAATCCGGACGCCGGGCGCGCCTCCGAGAAAAGCGGGCCGATCCCCGTCATAAAAAGTTTCGTCGAAGAACTCGACGCTTACTTTAGCGGCACGCTCCGGAAATTTTCCGTCGGGGCGAAACCGGCCGGCACGCCTTTTTGCCTGCGCGTATGGGAAGAACTGTTAAAAATACCCTGCGGCGCCACCGCGACATATAAAGACGTGGCGAAATCGATCGGCAATCCAAACGCGGCCCGCGCGGTCGGCGGGGCCAACCACAAAAACCCGATCGTGATACTAATTCCCTGCCATCGTGTCGTCGGGGCGGACGGAAGGCTTGTGGGATACGGGGGCGGCTTGGATAAAAAAGAATTTTTGCTTGGTTTGGAAGGCGCGGATTTTCTTTCGTCGAAATAAAATGATTGCCAATCGCCGCATGCGCGTTTGATTGACTGCGGTTTCCTTTTTGTGTATGATGTGGGCGAAATGCGCGATTGAACGGAATTTGGCAGCCGGAGGGAGGTTGGTGGCGTGTCGGAGGTTATAATCAAGGATAACGAGACCCTGGACAGCGCGCTTCGGCGCTTCAAACGGAACTGCGCGAAAGCCGGGATCATGGGCGAGGTCCGCAAGAGGGAACATTACGATAAACCAAGCGTGAAGCGAAAAAAGAAATCGGAAGCCGCGCGGAAGCGAAAATATACTTAAACCAAATGCCCCGTCCCGGACGGGGCATTTTAAGTTTGGCATGGGGTGCGCAAATGAAAATCGGAATAGGAATCGATACGGGCGGAACCTACACCGACGCCGTGATATACGATTTCGAAAAAAAAGCCTTGCTCGGCAAATCGAAGGCGCTTACGACGAAAAACGATTTGTCGGAAGGGAGATTGGAGGCGCTTGACGCGCTGCCCAAAGCGGAAGTCCGATTGGCCGAAATGATATCGCTATCCACGACGCTTGCGACCAACGCCTGCGTCGAGGATAAGGGCGGGGCGGCGAAGCT
>WREB01000326.1 GCA_009779525.1 Defluviitaleaceae bacterium | reverse complement strand
TGAACGCGGCGTTACCCGCGATTTCGGTGAAGACGCTTCCGTGATAGCTCGCGTTAGGCATTGATAGCCCCGGGAATTTTCCGCTTTCGGCGTAATCGAACGCGCCGGATTCAATTATAGCGCCGCCGACGCAGGTGCCGTGCCCCCCGATGAATTTCGTCGCCGAATGGACGACGATGTCCGCGCCGTGTTCGAACGGCCGGAACAGGTATGGCGTCGCGAACGTGTTGTCCACGATAAGCGGAATTCCGTTTTTATGCGCGGCCCGTGCGATCCCCTCTATATCCGCGATCGTGGCGTTGGGGTTGCCGATCGTTTCGACGAAAACGCCCCTGGTGTTTTCGTCGATCGCCCTCTCGAACGATTCGGGCTCGCCGTTGTCGGCGAACTTCGTCTTTATTCCGTAATCGGGCAGAGTGTTTGCGAAGAGGTTGTATGTCCCGCCGTAGAGGCGCTTGTCGGACACGATGTTTTGGCCGGCCGAAGCGAGGTTCATCACCGTGTACGTCACCGCGGCCGCGCCGGAAGCCGTCGCTATCGCGGCCGAGCCGTTCTCGAGCGCGGCTACCCGTCGCTCGAAGATCTCCGTCGTCGGGTTCGAGAGCCGCGTGTAGATGTGGCCCTCTTCGGACAAGTCGAAGCGCCTCGCGGCCTGTTCGCAGTCCCTGTATACGTAGGAAGTCGTCGCGTATATCGGGACCGCGCGCGCTCCGGTCGCCTGGTCGGGCCGCTCCTGCCCCGCGTGCAGCTGCAGCGTTTCGAATTTATATCCATTACCCGGCATCGGTTCCTCCGAAAAATTTTTGCCGCGTGATTTTAACATAAAAAAGGACTTGAAAGATTAACAACGTTCGCGGCGTCGCTTTATTTTTAGATAAATTACCCCGAAAACCGTCAGCCGGCTTTTTCGTCGTAATACTGCGACTGGGCGTTCCATAGCTCGCAGTACTTCCCTGTTTTATCCGAAAGCAGCGCGTCATGGCCGCCCCGCTGGATCAGTTCGCCCTCATGGAAAACCGCTATGTCGTCGCAGAAGCGGCAGGACGAAAGGCGGTGCGAAATGTAAATCGCCGTTTTGTCGCCGACGATCTCGTTGAATTTTGAGTAGATTTCGAATTCGGCGATTGGGTCGAGCGCGGCGGTCGGCTCGTCCAAAACGATGAACGGAGCGTTTTTATACAAAGCCCTCGCGAGGGCGATTTTTTGCGCCTCGCCGCCGGATATCTCGACGCCGCTGTCATAAGTGTTATATAAATATGTGTCGAAGCCTTCATTAAGTTTACTTATCCTTTCGGATAGACCGGCCATTTCGGCGGCTTCCGCCAATCGCTTTGCGCAGGCGTCGGCCACGCAGGAGATGTTTTCGGAAAGCTTGAACGAAAAGATCCTGAAATCCTGGAACACGACGGAGAACAAACCGATGTATTCGGCGTAATCGTATTTTTTTATGTCGATCCCGTTTAGCGTGATGGATCCTTCGCTCGGGTCGTACAGGCGGCAAAGGAGCTTTATCATCGTGGTCTTCCCGCTTCCGTTCATGCCTACGATCGCGAGTTTTTGGCCTATGTTTAAGCTTATTGAAAAATTTCGAAGTGAATAATCGTCGCTCCCCGGATATTTGAACGAGACGTTGCGGAATTCGATCGAGTACTGGTTGTCCCTGCGCTTCTCGACGGGCAGCGTGCCTTTGCGCAGGACGTTTTGAACTTCCATGAACTCAAGAATTCCCTGGATCCTATCGGTTTGGTCAAGCATCCTGGTTGTGGCCGACGATAGGCCGAAGAAACTGTTCGCGAGATTATAGATCGTCCCGGCGTACCTTACGACGTTGCCGACGGAAACCGCGCCGGCGACCGCCCTCGCCACGATGAAAATGTACGCCCCCACGGTTATGATCCCGCTTGTCAGGGCGCCGACGATGCCAGACGCGCAAGAGAGCTTCGTAAAAACCCCGCCGAAAGCGTCTTGGCGGCGCTCATCCTCTTCGATATAACCGGAGATCAATTTTTTTACGCCGTAGATCCGCGCCGTTTTTAATATGCTTCCAATCGAGCTGCCATAGATAAAATAAAACAAGTATTTTGTGTCGTACTTCGGGTCTTTGGTGTTGAGGTGATCCGTCAGTTTTTTTTGGATGATCTTAGAGTTGAGCGCGGAGGAGGCCGCCGCGAAAATTAACAGTGCCAGTAAAAAATATATGCCGCCGCTTACCCCGCCGCCCAAGAAGAGCGGGACGATCATTGCGGCGCCGACGGCAAAGCCGAATAAACAGTCGAGCAGCGAACTCAAGTACCATGAAAGGTTGTAAAACCCGGAGCCCCAGCGGTTGTCGCGTTCGATTTTTTCCTTTATCTTGTTGACGGAAGGGCTCTCCAATAGTTGAAAATCCATCGAAAGGTATTTTACCGCCCTTTCCATATTGATCTTCGGGACAAAAGCGTCGTTTCGAGCCTGCTGGGTTTTCGCGAGATACCCTTCGGCAAAATCTACGGCGAACGTGAGAAGCACCGCGCCGAGCGCCGTAAAAAGCAAACTTTCATATGTTTGCCCCGAAACGAAGCCTTCGAGGATATAAGCCGTCGCAAGCAGCGCGACGTACGGCCTCACCGCACGAAGGACCGCCGCGGGGAACAGCAGTATCATGGTAAGCCTATCAGTATCCTAAAGGGCCTTGTAGACTTTCAGCGCGCCTCTTATTCTACC
>WREB01000325.1 GCA_009779525.1 Defluviitaleaceae bacterium | reverse complement strand
TCCGGCGAGAGCGCGATTTCGATGCTGACCGAGAAGAAGTACGACATTTTGTTTATGGACCACATGATGCCCGGGATGGACGGGATCGAGGCGACGAAAAAAATCCGCCTCAAGGGCGGCGACTACGTGAAGCTTCCGATAATCGCACTTACCGCGAACGCCGTCAGCGGAATGCGGGAAATGTTTTTGATGAGCGGCTTCAATGATTTCCTCGCTAAGCCGGTGGACATACCGCTCTTAAACGCGATGCTCGGCAAATGGATCCCGGCCGATAAGCAGAAGAAAGCCACGAAGGCCCAGGCTGCGCCCGAGGCGCCGACGTTTGAGATCGAGGGGCTTGACGTGACTTCCGGAATAAAGAACACCGGCGGCAGGACGGACAACTACATAAAGACGCTCACGTTCTTCGTGAAGGACGCGATAGAGAAGCGCGACGAAATACCGCGCTGCCTGGCCAAGGGCGAGACGCGGCTTTACATCACGTTCGTCCACGCCTTAAAAAGCGCGCTCGCGAGCATCGGCTCGCCGGGGCTGTCAAAAATGGCGGCGCTTTTGGAGCGGGCGGGAAACGAAGGGGACGCGGCACAGATCCACGAAAACACCCCGGGGTTCCTCGAGGAGCTTGCTAAGCTGATTGAAAAGATCCAGGCGTTTTTGATCGAGGTCGAATCGAAGCGCAAGAAGGACACGAAGGACACCGAATTTTTATGCGCCAACCTGCTCGGCCTTACCGTTGCGATCCAGGACCTGCGGCTTAGCGACGCCGAGGAAATAATCGGCAGGATCGAAAACAGCCAGGCGTCGGAACTTGTGCGGGAGGTTTCGGAATGCATCCTCATATCGGATTACGACGCCGCGGTCGAGCGCATTTATAAATACATCAACGAACTTGAGATATAGCGAAAAACAGCCAGTTGTTGTCCAAAAACCATTTGGCGAAATAGGAATTTTCAAGGCTTCCGAGCATCCCGGTGCTTCCTGTGCCCGTTCCAAGCAGATTTACCGCCGAAACGAAGGCCCAAGTCAGCGCGACTCCTATCAGAAACCCCGCGGCAAGCCCGCCAGCTCGGTTAAGCGCGTTTATGACCGGAAGCTTCGCGACCATATCGAGCGCCCCGCCTAAAATCCCCATCAGTATCATCACCGCGGCGAACACGATTACCACCGCGATGAAGCTAAGCGTCATGTTCGCGAAAAACCCGCCGACATACTCCTCGACCGTCCTTACGTTTAGCAATTCGTAGACGTCGGGCGTGTTCATCGCCTCGAGCCTGCCTAAGATCGCCTCGGGCAGCGGCAGGCTTCGGATAAGCTCGCCCTGCTTCGCCTCGGCGTTCGCCTGAAGCAGCCCGCGTATGTCAAGCGACGAAATGAAGCCTTCGCAGAGCCTGTCGTAAAGGCTCGTCTTTCTAAGCAGCCCCCCGACGACCGGATAAAGCTGATACGCGAGGAAAACGGAGGCGACAAGCGAAACAAGCCCGAAAACCATACGCACGAGGCCCCTGCGCCAGCCGGCGAACACGCAAAGCGAGATGACGATCAGCGCCGCTATGTCGAAATAATTAATCATTTAACCCGAAACCGTCCCCCTGCATTTCCGATAGTTTTTGGCGCACGCGCTTAAGCACGGTCGCGCGCGCGTTGCCGGCCAAAAGCACCGTGTCGGTGTTTTCTAGAAACAGCATCTGGCGCGTGTCCTGCAGGCTTACGTATTCCCAGAGGCGGACTCCCTTGGGGCTTACCGCGTAAAAATTCCGCCCCGCCCCGACTAGCGCCGCGCCGTGCCCAAGGCTCAGGTGCGTCGCCTTCCTGCCCGGTTCGAACGTTCCGGTCACGTCCCCGCCCGCCGAAACGAACGCGAGCGTGCCCGGTTCTAGCGCTTCGGGCTCGTTCAATAATTTTTCCCCCGCGACGAACGCGAAGTGGCTTCCCCCGCCAAACGCGAGCAGGTCCAGTTCGTTTTGAAGCGGCATCTCCCAAGCGAGATCGCACGCGTTCATGTCGCCTAAGGCGTAGCAGGCGAACCGTTCGTCGGTGGCGACGACCACCCGGTTCTTATCCAAAAACTTGAGCGCGAGCGGAAATTGCCGCTGCATCAAAACGGCGCCGAACAAGCCGTCGGGCGAAGTCGTGTCGCGTTGGTTAATGTAATGGAAGTTGACCCGAAGGCTTAAATGGACCTCCGTGTCGAGAAGCGCAATGGCTGCGAACTTGCCGTCCTCTGATACGTCCGCAGCGACGGGTACGAGCCACGATTCGTATATTCGGCGGTAAAAGAGCGGATTCGAGTTGTTTTTTTGGTTGTAGACGTTGACGGCGTAGCCCTGCTCGAGCTGCAGCACCACCGCGAGGTAGCCGTTAGAATTTATAAAAAAACCGAGCGCCGGCTCGCTTAGAACGACGTCGTAGTAGAGGCCGTTTTGGTCGAAGACGTAGATGTGCCTTCCCTTCGACTCTCCGACGGCCAGCTTGTCGCCCGAAGAAACCGCGACGGGCTTTGTCAGGCCGTATTGGAAGTGCCACTTTTCGTCGCCGGCGGACGATATGCAGCGCGTCCCGTCCTTCGTGCAGAAATAAAAATAGCGCGTCCCGTTGGCATGAAACGACGCTCCGGCGTTGAAATCGTACGCAACGCCCTTTTGCGTGTCGCTCATGCGCCATTCGCGCGCTTCGCCCAAACCCGTCCCGTACGTGTATATAAGCT
>WREB01000324.1 GCA_009779525.1 Defluviitaleaceae bacterium | reverse complement strand
TGACCATACTCGCGCCCGACGAGCGCGGCGCGGTGACGGCGAAAATAATCGCCGAAAACCTGCTCGAGCGCTTTGGACTCGGCGAAGCGGGTGATAAAAGGGCGGCCGTTTATTCCGGCGGAATGACGCGCAGGCTTGACATAGCGATGAGCCTTATCGGAAACCCGGAAATTATTTTTCTCGACGAACCGACGACGGGCCTCGACCCCGAATCGCGAATCGAGGTTTGGAAAACCATTAGGGAGCTTTGCGAAGGCGGCACGACTATTTTGCTTACCACGCAGCACCTTGAGGAAGCGGAGCAGCTTGCCGACAAGATAGCGATATTAAACGGCGGGAAAATAATAGCGAACGGAACGCTTGACCAGCTTAAAGGGCTGTTTCCGCCGATAAAAATAGAATATGTCGAGAAGCAGCCGACCCTTGAGGAAATATTCCTCGCGATCGTCGGATCGGAAAAATGGGGGGCGCAATGAAAAACACGTTTACGCTTTTCGCGCGCTTAAATAAGCATATCCTGCGCAGCCCCGAAACGATCGTCTCGGCAATGGTCCAGCCCACGCTGATAATGCTTTTGTTCGTTTTCGTGTTCGGCGGCGCAATCAAGGCAAGCCTGCCAAGCGACGTTAATTATGTAAATTTTCAACTTCCCGGGATACTCGTCATGGCGATAGCGTACAATACTTCTTATACTTCGCTCCGACTGTTTAGCGACAAGGGAAAGGGAATATTCAACAGGCTTAACTCGATGCCGATAAACCGTTCCTCGGCGCTTTGGGCCCACGTTATGGCCTCTGTCGTGTCAAGCGCGTTTTCGCTTGCGATAGCGTTTGGTTTCGCGCTCGCGATAGGGTTTCGCTCAAGCGCGAGCTTGCGCGAATGGCTTGCGGTCGCGGGCATCCTCGGCGCGCTTACGTTGGCGCTGACTTGGGTCGCGGTTATTCCGGGACTTGCCGCGAAAACGACCGACGGAGCGGCTTTTCTAACGTTTCCGCTGGTATTTTTACCGTTATTTAGCTCGGCGTTCGCGCCGACGGAAACGATGCCGAATGCTTTAAGGATTTTCGCCGAAAAGCAGCCGGTGACACCGATAGTCGAAACGATACGCGCTCTGGTAAACTGCGAACCGGTCGGAAACGAGATATGGGTCGCCGTTTTATGGTGCGTCGGAATCATGGCCGCGGCGTGGTTTTTCGCGATGAAGGCTTATAAACGAACGCTGAGATAGGCGGCAGATGAAACTGCGCTTAAATCTTCGAAGCCGTTAAAGATTTTTACCCGTGTTGTTCGAATATAATTGCAAAAGGAGCTCCGCAAATGATAAAGACCGCGATAATCGGCGCCGGCCTTTGGGGAAACGCGCACGCCGAGGTCTACCGCGCGCACAAGGACGCCGAATGCGTCGCCGTCTGCGACCTCGACGGAAGCCGGGCCGCCGAGTTCGCCTCGCGGCACGGGATCGATCGTTTCTTCACGGATTACAACGAGATGCTGGCCGAATCGGACTTCGAGGCGGTCTCGATCGTCACCCCGGACCACCTGCACGCCGGGGCGGCCGTCGCGTGCGCCAACGCCGGAAAGCATCTGCTTATCGAAAAGCCGATCGCTACGACGAAGGAAGATGCGAAATCAATCGTTCGCGCCGTCAGAGCAAACAAGGTGCGCGCGACGGTGGACCTGCACAACCGGTGGAGCCCGCCTTTTTACGAAGCGAAGCGCGCCGCGCGCGCGGGTGAGCTTGGTGAGCTGCAGCACGCCTATTTCCGCCTTAACGACGTCAAGCGGGTCGCGACCGGAATGCTTGGATGGGCGGCGGAATCCTCGATTCTCTGGTTTTTGGGAAGCCACAGCCTGGATACGCTGCGCTGGATTTTCGGCAGCGAGGTTCAGCGCGTTTATTCGGTTTCGCGGTCTGGCGTGCTTGAATCGCTTGGCATAGGCGCGCCGGATACTTATCTGACGACGCTCGAGTTCGAATGCGGCGCCGCGGCGCAAATGGAAAATTCGTGGATCACCCCAAACGGCAACCCGAACGTAAACGACATAAAGTTCAACCTTACCGGTAGCGCTGGAATGGTTTCGATCGACGCGAGCAGCCACAACCTGATCCAGCGGTTTACCGACAACCGTTTTGATACGCCGGACGTGCTCGTAAAAAATTCCGTGCACGGGAAGCTGACGGGCTTCGCGTACGAAAGCATAAAAAGTTTCGTCGACTGCCTGGTTTCGGGGGACGAATTTATCGTGACGCTTGAGGACGCGGCTTCGACGACGCTTGCGCTCCTTGCGGTGATGGAATCGGCGAATAGGCGGGAGCCGGTCGGCGTCCTGCGGTTGGACGAACTGATGAAGGAATAAAAACTGGTTAAGAGGCGAATTATTAGTTTAATGATAAAAGCGCGAACGCATCTAATATAACGTTTTGTTAAAACACGAAGACGAACGCCGTGACGGAAAGCAGCGTCCCGGGCGTATAGTTCACGGTTATGGAATCGGCGAGCGAAGCAATTTCGCGAATAACTCCGGCCGCATCAAAGTCGGCCGGCGGGTCGGGCAGCTCGACGGCGGCGCTGGAAAACGGTTTTTCATATTCGGTTTTGATATGCGCGTCGCCGGGATATTTAGCGGCAAGCGAGAGCATTTTTGATATGATTCCGGCAAAGTACGCGAGCCGTTCGTTTTCGGCGGCGCAGTTTAGCCCGAAGATTAAATC
>WREB01000323.1 GCA_009779525.1 Defluviitaleaceae bacterium | reverse complement strand
TTTTCGTTTCGAAGCACTTGGACTTGCCGTAGATTTGAATGTTCATTTGTTACTTCCCGTCCCACGCGCACGCCTTCATGTCGACTCGCCCGTCCGGGTTAAGCCTGACGCCTTCCTTAGCTAAAAGTTCCGCGCGCATTCCGGCCCATTCGCCCGCCGCAACGCATCCGTCGGCCATTACGACGCGGTGCCACGGGATCCCCTCGGGGCAGTTTCGCATCGCCCAGCCGACCTCCCTCGCCCCCCTGGGCTTGCCGCACGCCCTGGCGATCTGCCCGTAGGTCGCTACGCGCCCATCCGGTATGCGCGAAACCTCCGCGTAGACTTGCTCATAAAAAGCGTTCATCGTTCCATCCCCCTCATCGCGAGGATAACTTCCCCGATCAATTCGCCGAGCGTAAGCCCTAGCATTTCGGCCCCGAGGCTAATAGTTTCGCGAGAGCAGCCCGCCGCGAAGCGCTTATCCTTGAATTTTTTCATAACGCTTGGCGTTTCTAGGTCCGCTACGCTTTTGCTCGGTCGCATCAGCGCCGCCGCGAATATAAGCCCGGTCAGCTCGTCCGCGGCGAACAGATATTTTTCCATGTAGTGTTCAGGTTTGTGCGCGGAGCCGGTCTGCCCGAAGCCGTGGCTCATCGCGGAGCGGATTATGTCCGTCCCGACGCCTTCGCCGCGCAAAATTTCCTCGCCCCTTACGCAGTGTTCCTCCGGATACATTTCGAAATCGACGTCGTGGAGCAGCCCGACGATTTCCCAATAGCCGGCGTCGTAGCCGCGGCTTTTCGCGGCGCAGGCCATGACCGCCGCGACCGTCTCCGCGTGCTGCAGATGGAACGGCTCTGCGTTGTATTTTTTCAGTATTTCCCTTGCCCCGCCGACCGAAAGTTCCATGAGTATCGCGCCCCGCTTCCGTTTACCGGGCATTATAGCCTTTATCGATAAAAAAGCATAAAATAAATCGAACCGAATCATTCGCGCCAAGAAGGCTGGTTTAAATGGAAAAACGCGGCGCCATAAAAATATCGACGGACTTTACCGGAGGCAACGCGCTCGTTTTAAAGTGCGAAGACGATACTTTTTTCATCGAGCCGGAGCTGCGCGACACGGAGGGCGACTGGTTTTACTGGGCGTTTTGCGCGGACGGAACCGAAGGATCGAAATTAAATATCGACTTCGGCGGCAAAACGCGCGTCGGCTACTACGGGCCCGCGGTCAGCCGCGACTTAATAAATTGGGAATGGCTTGGCCCCGGGGACGGCTATTCCTCATTCCGGTACGAATTCAAAAGCGGGGAGAGCCGCGTTTATTTCGCGCACCACATGCTCTACCATCCGGAGCGGTTCCGTTCGCTCGCAAGGCAAGCCGGAATCGGAACAAAAACGCTTTGCGTCACTCCGAAGGGGCGAAGCGTACCGTTTTGCGAGATCGGCCGCGGCGAAAAAATTATTTTCTTGACCGCAAGGCACCATTCCTGCGAATCGTCCGGCAGCTACGCGCTCGAGGGTTTCCTCGACGAGTACGCGAAGTCGCCGATCGCTGGGACGCGCGTGATATGCGTCCCGTTTATGGATTTCGACGGCGCAGTCGACGGAGACCAGGGCAAGAACAGGCGCCCGCACGACCACGGCCGCGATTATGCCATCAATGAGGCGCCTTTGTATGATACGGTCAGGACGGCTATGGAAATAATAGGCATAGGCGGCGTCGCGTTCGGGATCGACTTCCATTCGCCCTGGCATTTCGGCGGGCAAAACGATACGGTTTTCGCCGTGAGGAAAAAAATAGACAAGGCGCGCGACCACGACCGATTCGGCCTTGCGCTGGACAAAAGGTCGGCTGAATCGGGGTTTCGCTACCGTTTCGGCGACGATATGGAGCCGGACGTCGACTGGAACGATTCGGCTTCGCCGTGCGTATCCAACTATATCATGGACCGAAATCCGGGCGCGCTCGCGTTCGGGTTGGAGATACCGTACTTCAGGGCTTCCGGCGGCATGTTCACGCCGGAAGGCGCGGTCGGCCTCGGCAGGAGCATATGCGGGGCGCTCGCGGATTATTTAGCGGATTGAAAAGATTTCCGGAGGGGTTTGGATGGATTACCGGGGTTTGAAATCTAATTCCGTTTTTATCGAGGCGGGGTCGTTCGACGATTTCGGCGGTTGGGTCCTCGACACGCAGTTCGTCGAGGCGATGGGCTCGGCGTTTTTGCTCGCGCACGGGCTTGGGAAGCCGGTCAGGGACGCCGTGAAGCGCGTAACTTTCCCGGCGGAGGGAACCTACCGCGCCTTCGCGCTCACGCGCGACTGGGTCGCGCCATGGAAACGCGGCGCCGCGCCGGGTCTCTTTGAGATACGCGTCGGCGATAAAAAACTCGGCAGGGTTTTCGGAAACGAGGGCGCGGAGTGGCGATGGCAATTCGGCGGGCCAATAGATATAAATTCGCGCGAAACGGTCGTGGCGCTTAACGATCTCACCGGTTTCGAGGGGCGCGTCGCCGCGCTGTTCTTCACCATGGACGAAAACTTTTCTCCTCCGTATGAAAAAGCCGAATTGGAAAATTTCCGTAGGCAGCTGACCGGAAACGAAAACGAGCGCGACTTGGGCGATTTCGACATCGTGATCGCCGGGGGCGGTATCTCCGGGATTTGCGCGGCGCTCTCGTCCGCCCGCGGCGGGCTTAAGACGGCGCTTGTCCAGGACAGGCCGGTCGTCGGC
>WREB01000322.1 GCA_009779525.1 Defluviitaleaceae bacterium | reverse complement strand
CTAGAATGTTAAATTAATTTGAACTGAGGCTGATCGCGGAAAACCGCGAACGCCTAGCCTGGCCCTGACGGTATAAGAAGCAACCGCTTAACAAGCCCGCCGGAATCGGGCTCAACCGATTCAAATCATGCTTAGCATAAATTTCCGTTAAATAACGCCAGCGGAACTAACATGACCGTCGCGGTGCCGTCGGCGGTCAATTCAACGGCGAACCGGTTTACGTTTTCCGGCACTTCCGGCGCCGTAAATTGCAATTCCACAAAGCCGTCCGCCGGAACTTTGCCTTTTTTGGCGGGACCGACCGCCCACTCGTCCGGAGCGTAGACACGCAGGCTATGTCTTTGCGGTATCTTATGCTTGCTTATGATCCGCAGATTAATTTTTACCTGTTGTCCGTCCCGGACAAACGCGCCTTCGGGATACTCGACCAGTACATCCGCCATCGGCGATTTGTACACGGGCCCGCGTAAATTCCGGTAAATATCCGCGCCTCGGTTCGGCGACTTTAAGTCTCTTGCATTTTTTGTATCCGTCGCTTCGCCTGTGATTTTGACATAGGCGGCGTGGCGCGCCAATACCTGCCTGGATATTTTTAGAGTCCGCTCCGTCAGCGCGTCTATATCCTGGGGAAGCTGGTCGCCCAAATAACCCAGATCGCCTAAGTTCAAGCTTACGGTTTTGATGACGCGCCCAATCGGTGTTTTCCATTTTTCCGGAATGCCATCTATTCCGTGTATAATCCCGTATATCGCCCCGAACGTGCCGGCCGTGCAGTCGGTATCCTCCCCGCAGTTGACGGTTATGAGCAGCGATTTTTCGAAATCGCCGTCGCCGTACAGCCAGCCCAGTATAATGATGGCGATATTTAGCGGCGCGTCATAACCCCATTCGCCCTCAAAAAATCCGTTCGCGCGGTCGGCGTCCGAAATGGTGTTCGGGCCCCAACCGGGAGCGTGGCCCCGGTGCCCCACAAGCAACTCATGCCGCGCCTCAAGCCACGTTTTACCGGATTTATGGCATTTGATAGCGCAGGCGATCGCCCGCGCGACGCCGCAATTCTCGGGAATGAAGGACAAGCCGATTTCGATTAGCTTATGCGTATCGCCTTCAACGAACGCGGCGCTTTCAACCGCCGCGCAAAATACCGCGCCGTACATCCCTTCGCCGTCGCCGTGGTCCACGATTGCGTCCTCATATGCGTACTTGGCGGCGATTTTCGGGCAACCCGGCGCGACGCAGGCCCATATTTCCGAACGGATCCAGGCACCGTTGCTATTTTTCCAAGCGTTGTCGACCATTCCGGAAAGCGGCGGCATTAATCCTGCCCGCATGTTGGCCTTGCTTTTGCCGTATTCCGCCCAATGGGGCGAAATATAGGCGAGCCAGTACTCTCCCAAGACGGCCGCGTCGATATCAATGCCCCGCTCCTCCATTGCGATAAGCCAAATGAGCTGCAGGTCCAAATCGTCGTTCGCGAGCGGCGCGCCCGCGGTTATCACGCTTTCCGGAAAAAAGCTTACGTCGTTCACCTGACGGACCCACTCCATCGGCATTCCAAGCGTTCCCCCGATGTTTTTTCCCATCCAGCATCCAAGGACTTTATTTTTGTAATCGTCAGTGTTAAATACCATTTCGCCCTCCCATAAATCTTAATTCGCCCGACATCCGTCCGACGATGCGCAAAATGCGAAAATTTTCGCTGTTATACTAATTCTGTCCGCGTTTTATTACAATATCGGCATTATACAATTTACCGCCGCCGACGGAATAAATAATAAATAATTTTACGCGGACAAAAAATACCGTAAAATGACGGGAAAGATTTAGCCTTTACCCATATAATCCGATCGGGGCGGTAATTATAAACTGGATCAACGACATACAAGCCGCGATAAACTATATCGAAAACCATTTAATGGACGACATCGGCGCCGACGACGTCGCGAGGCAAATATTTTCGTCGCCCGATTATTTCCAAAAAATATTCGGCATCGTCACCGGGATTTCCGTAAGCGAATACATACGCAACAGGAGGCTTACGTTCGCCGGTGACGAAATAACCGGCACGCAAATAAAAATCATCGATGCGGCGCAAAAGTACGGCTACGATTCGCCGGACAGCTTTGCGAAAGCGTTCGCGCGCTTTCACGGAGCCGCGCCCATGGCCGCGCGCGCTTCGGGCGGCAAGCTGAAGCGCTTCCAGCCGCTTTCGATTGATATTTTCATAAGGGGTGGGTTTGACATGGAAAGAAAGATTATCCCGAACATACCGGACGTGAACTACGACGGCAACGAAGTCGACTACGTCTTCAACCTGCTTGCCTCGATCTTTGGCGGAGCCGGCGATAAAACGGAGCTTGCGGAACTCGCCGTGTACAGCGGAATGTCCAACCGTTTCGCCTGGATACCCGGAAGCTGGAGCCGCGGCTGCGAATGCCTCGGTAGCATAGACGAAACGCCGTACGAGGACATAGTTCGCCTGCTTAATACGTTCGGATGGGAGGCAAAATGCGTCAAGGTGCTTCGCGACGCGCAGGGCAAGCCTCTCAACATCGAAAACAAGCAAATAAGAAACGATTTCGTCGACTCTATTAACAAGGGCTACCCGATAATGTCATTAAGCGCCAAAAACCACAGGTTTAACGCGGTAATCGGTTACGAAAAAAGCGGAAGCGCTATAATCTGCAAGGAAGGAGTCGACGGGCCGAACGACGAACGTTT
>WREB01000321.1 GCA_009779525.1 Defluviitaleaceae bacterium | reverse complement strand
CAGCGTGCCGTCGAGGCCAAGCATCTGGCCGGTCAAAAACATAAGAGCAAGCAAAACGGCGAACGTCAGCGCGATCAGACGCGCCGCCGCCTGCACCCCGGAAAATTCGCATACCAATCCCGCAACCGCAAGCGAGACGAAAAAAAACGCGGCGGTCCCCGAGCCGTACTCGGGTTTGGACTCAGCCAGCCGCGACCTGAACGAATAGCCGAAGGCGAACAAAATCAAAACGACGTAAAAAACCATAAACACGTTGACGACGATGTCGGCGCCTATGAAAAGGACCCATCGGCCGGCCGGCGAGTAACCGGCGGCGGCGAATGAAATCGCT
This sequence comes from Defluviitaleaceae bacterium, assembly GCA_009779525.1. The sequence goes on along the minus strand of WREB01000321.1, from coordinate 2,397 downwards.
GCTATCGCGATATGGGCGGTCACGAACATGAAAAGCTTCTTGCAAATCCGCCTCGCCGCGTAAAACAAAGCGAACGGAAAAACGGCTGCAAGCAGCGCCGCGGCCTGGAAAGCGCCGCGGTAAGCGATTGAAACGGGCGCCGCGGCCAGCGCGAATAGCCATAAAAACCATGACGAGTCGATAAAAAATTCCCTGAGGGCCGAGCGCCTTCGCATCTTAGAACCTTTCCTGGAGGTACGTTTCCTTTTGCGGGAACAGTCTTTCGATAGCCCCCGCGTTCCCTTCTATCAAAACGCCTTTTTTGAGGCTCGCCTGCGCGGCGCTCAGGTATCCGCTCGTAAGCTGCGCCAGCGTCTCGATGTCGAGGCTTATGTCCGCGCCCTTGGTCTGGCGCCTCGCGGCTAGGCGGCCGCCCTCCCATTCCACTTTGTACGTACCCGTGTTTTCCGGGCAAAACGCGTCCCTTACGCGGATCTTTACGGAGCCTTCGCCCTCCGGCGCGCGCAGAAGCGATAGCGCCGCGACCGGCTCGATTATCCGAAGCATCCCGACCGACCTAAACTCGCGGACGATCTTGCGCGATTCGGGGAAGAAGACGCACGGGTCGAAAAATGACGGCGCCTCGAATTCCGCGCGGCTAAACTTCGCGCCCTGCCCGCGCATGAAGCCGATCATTGCGTGAAGCCCTTCCTGATCTAAATAGGCGAGCTCGAGGACCCTGAGCAAAAAATCGCTGCCCGCGCGCTCGGGGTGGTACACGACGTAGGCGTCGGGGCTTCCGCATTTTTTCCTGTGCAAATAGGCGCAGCGGCGCGTGAGGTACGGGTCGTGGTTGATCAGCTTGTCCCAGTTTTGGCCGTCCCTCGCGACGGAAAGGTTCTTGCCTTTGGCGAAGGCTTCGTAAACGGACTTGTACGGCGCGAGGTCCGCCCCAGGTTCGTAAGCCTCTATCCCGTCGGGGAAACTTACGCGTTCCATTTGGTCGATCGAAAAATTTATCATGTTCGCCGAATAGCACAGTTCGTAGCCGAACTTGCGGTAGAAATTGAACGAGAACGGATAAAGCAGCGAATACGCGGCGCCCCGCTCCCTCATTTTGCGAAAAACCGCTTCGAAGAGCATCCTGACGCAGCCGGCGTTTCGGTTCTCGGGCAGCGTGCCGACTCCGGCGATGCCGCCGACGACGGTTTCGTTCCCGTCGAAGCGCAGCGCGTAGTCGTGGACTTCAAGGCTCGAAACGAGCCTTCCGCCTTCGTCGAAAACCCCCCACGCCCTTTCCCATCCGCCGCTGTGCGCGAGCGGTTCCGCGAGCCGCGCCTTATAATCCGCGTCGGCGCCCGCCAAAAACACGATGTTTTGCAAAAGGACTACCCTAACCATTTCGTCTTGCCTAATCTTCCTGACTTCCATCGGATCAACCCTCCGGCATCTTCGCTTTGCGAAACGCGTTCATGCGCGCCGCGCGTTTATTATATATCAATTATCAAATCGGTTTTTATTTGCTAAAATAACCCAAAGGGGTGGCCGAATGAAAATATCAAAAGACGAAAGACATACGCTTCGCGAACTGGCCAAGCGCAGCATGGAGCTTGCGTCGCTTCCGCTGCAGGCCGAACGGAAGGCGCGGGCCAAGGACATCAACGACTTGAAGCGCCGAAGGCCAATCGTCTGGCTAAACGAAATCCCGTGGCACGAAATGGACATCGACGGAAAGCTTGTATGCGTCTGCGAGGACGCTTTCGCGCGCGGGATTGAGCGGCACTTCAGGCAGACGCTTTACAGGTGGGAATACATCCAGGCGGACACGGTGGTCGAGGGCTGGTACCCGATCGGCAAGGCGTACTCCTCAACCGGTCTTGGCGTCGAGGTTAAGGAAAACATCATTCCGTCCGACGAAAAAAACCATATCGTCTCGCACGGCTACATCGACCAGCTCGATTCCCTCGAGGCGGTCGCGAAGATAAAGGACCCCGTCATAAAGGCGGACAGGGAGCAGGACGCGAAGCATCTGGAATGGGCCGCCGACATTCTGGACGGCATAATGGATGCCAAACTCTGCGGCAACTACATCTACCACGCTCCGTGGGATACGATTCCGCGCCTGCACGGAGTCGAAAACGTGATGTCCGACCTTATCGACAGGCCGGAATTAATGCACGCCGCGGTCAGGCGCTTCACAGAGGCGGGCATTTCGCAGATGAGGCAGATGGAGGCGGAGGGCCTTCTCGGAAACGAAAAGCAGGACGTCCACTGCACCCCGGCGTATTCGTCCGAAACTGTCCCGAAACCCGAAACGAAGCTTAAAGACATCTGGTTCAGGGGAATGGCGCAGATGTTTTCCGACGTTTCGCCCGCGATGTGGGACGAGTTCGACCTGCAGTACATGAAGCCGCTCAT
>WREB01000320.1 GCA_009779525.1 Defluviitaleaceae bacterium | reverse complement strand
TTGGGAAAACACTCTGCTTGATAGATTCTATTGAACCCCGCCAGTTTCTGAATATCCAGAGATATCACCTCTACCCCTACAGTATATAACCTATAGATTATAAATGCAATAACAAATATCGCTTCTTTTCACTTCTTTTTCAGCTAAAAATTAATATTAAATAAGTCAAATTAACCGCGAATTTCAATTAAAGTTGTTCGTTTTACGGAGCCGAAACAGATACTGCGGCGGGTTCGCTCGTAACCGATACGGAAACCTTGTGTCCCGCCCTTGAGTTTGTGTTGGTCACGGTTACGTAGTAATAGACCGTGCCCGTCTTATTTACCGGAGGCTCGTAGGTTTCGGACGTGGCTTGGGAAATTTTCCGGCCTCCTGCGTTTGAGTCTTCCGTTCCGCGGTACCATTGATATGAAAGCGTCCCTCCGTCCGTAATGTCGCCGACGCCGACCGAAAGGACGGCTGTTTCGTTGAGAGAGACTTCAACGCTTTTGGGCTGGGCGTATATGAACGGTTTTTGCGCGATTACCCTTTGCGCGAATATCCAATTGAAGAGACCCCGCTCGGCAAGGACCCTTTCGATTATGTCGCGCCCGGCGCCCGCGTATTCGGTGCGCTTGAACAATCCGCCCCCGTACATCTCCCGCATGTAGCCCTCTATGTTACGCGCGCCCCATACCGTAAAGCCGCGAGTGTCGTCCGATTCGCCGTGGAACGTCCATATCGGGACGTGCATGAATTTTTTGCCATCGCGCGGTTGATCTTATGGTTTTCGGTGTAAAAGTTCGGCCATCCGGCGACGACCACCCCGGCCGCGATCTCGCCGGGCCACCGCTCGAGCATTGAGTAGACGCCGTTTCCGCCCATTCCCTCGCCCGCGACGTAAAGCCTTCCCATATCCGCTTCGTAAACTATGCCGATTTCCCAAACGAGCTCCATGATCAAATCGAGGAAGCTCTCACGCTCCCAGGACTCGCCGCGGTCCGGATTCCAGCCCGCGCTCCCGTCCCACGACGCGGAAGAACCAACCGGAGCCTGCGGCGCGATGATGATGCACGGGAACTGCTTATAATACGTTTCGGCAAGCTTGCCGATAAAAGGCGCCGCCGTCTGCGATTCGTTGTCGTTCCCCCTCGCGCCTTCATCGTGAAGGTATAAAAGGACGGGGTATTTCGCGGATTCCCAACCCTCCGGCACGTAAATCCGGTACGGGACGCTTGTCGCCTGGCCCCGGTATGTCCCCTCGAAAACCAGTTTTTGTGATTCGGCCGCGAAATTAACCGGCTTAAGCTTAATCGCCGGCGTCGCGCCGAAGGCGCCGGAAGACGCGCTTGGAAGCAAAAAAATGGTCGCCGCGACGACCGCCGCGAATCTGCCGATTTTGTTTGATTTCATGATTTTTCCCCTTTTGCTTTAACGCAAGAATTATTAATTATAGCATTCGTAATGAAACTGTCAAAAAAAATGCCGGGCGCGCCGCCCGGCATCGTTACAATTTTGCCCCCGACAGGACTCGAACCTGCACAGTCTCCCACTGGAACCTAAATCCAGCGCGTCTTCCAGTTCCGCCACAGGGGCTTGGTACGGGTGGAATTCTATCACCAATGGCTGTATTATTCCAGCGGCCGCGGTTTCGCGGGAATGAACAAGCCGGGAGGCGCGCGATGGTTTTTATTTTCGGCGGGACGCTGATTACGCCCTTTCGCGTAATAAAAAACGGAAACGTTTTAATTAAAAACGGTTTGATCGAAGACGTTTCGACGGGCGTCGGGCAAGATGCATATTTGGAAGCCAAAGGCGTCGAGCCAATCGACGCGAGGGGCAAGTACGTCGCTCCGGGCTTCATCGACATGCACGTCCACGGAGGCGGCGGTTTCGGCACGGAGGACGGGGACGAGGAAGCGATAATAAAAATGGCGCGCGCCCACGCGGCCCGCGGGACGACGGGCATCGTGCCGACATGCTCCGCCGCGCCGGTCGAAGCGCTCCTTAACGCGATAGACTGCGTAAGGGCGGCGCAGGGCAAGATGAAAACTATTTTGGGCGTCCACCTGGAGGGCCCTTTTTTGTCGCGCGCGCAAAAGGGCGCGCAAAACGAATCGCACATAATCGATCCGGACGAGTCCGTTTATAAAAAACTGCTCGGGCGGTGGGACAAGATATTGATGATGAGCGCGGCGCCGGAACTGCCCGGAGGGTTCCGCCTCGGCCGCGAGCTTGCGTCGCGCGGCGTCGTCGCGTCGGTCGGGCACAGCGACGCGGATTTCGAAACGATGGGGCAGGCGCTCCTAAACGGCTACTCCCACGTCACTCATCTTTACTCGGGCTGTTCGACCGTGCGCAGGGTCAACGCCTTCAGGGTCGCCGGCGTCGTCGAGGCCGCGCTTTACCACGACGGATTTACGGCTGAAGTCATCGCGGACGGAAGGCATCTGCCCGCGTCGTTGTTAAAGCTGGCGCATAAAATCAAGGGGCCGGGCCGGATGGCGCTTGTCACTGACGGGCTGCGTCATTCCGCATCGGAATTGAAAGAAGGCGCGACGTTTACCGAGGGCGGCGCCGAAGTCGTATACGAGGACGGCGTGCTTAAGCTCGCGAGCCGCGAGGCGTTCGCGGGGAGCGTTGCGACGGCGGACGCGCTCGTCAGAAACATGGTTGAAATAGCAGGAGTTCCGCTCGCGGAAGCAGTCGAAATGGCGACTTCGACGCCGGCCAAAATCCTCGGTTTGGAT
>WREB01000319.1 GCA_009779525.1 Defluviitaleaceae bacterium | reverse complement strand
TTATCAGAAATTTCTTCTGCGGCTTAGCCTTCGGGATCACCGAGACGATCCCCGGCGTCAGCGGCGGCACCGTCGCGCTGATTTTAGGCTTCTACGGCGAGCTGATCCATTCGATCAACAACTTCAGGAAGGAACCGAAAAAGACGCTCGGCTTCGTGGTTCCGCTGCTTTTGGGCGTGGCCTCAGGTATTTTGCTTTTGGGTTCTTTCATAAGCTTCCTGCTCGCAAATTTTTCGTTCCCTACGATGTTGTTTTTCATCGGGCTAATATCCGGCGTGATCCCGCACATCTTTAAAAAAACTAATAAACCAGGCGAAACGTTTAAACCCGGCGCGAAGGATCTCGCGCTTTTTTTATTGCCCGCGCTGCTGCTTGCCCTGGCTTCGCACCTCGGCGAGTCCGGCGCGGCCGGCCCAGCGGAACAATTCGGAGGCGTGGGCCCTGCGAAAATGCTTTTTATTTTCGCGGGTGGCGTCGTCGCGGCGGCGGCGCTTATAATACCCGGAGTCAGCGGTTCGTTTGTGCTGCTGATGCTAGGCCTTTACCCGCTCGCGCTCTATTCGGTCAAAATGGCCGGGTCGTTTTTGTCCGACTTTAAAAATTTAGAGTTGTTCGCGGACATATGCGCGGTTTTAGTCCCGCTCGCGGCGGGCGTATTGCTCGGCGGCCTCGCTATGGCGAGGTTCATCGAAAGGCTCCTCGGACGCCACGGAAAAATCGTTTACACCGTGATACTCGGGCTCCTCGCGGGAAGCCTCTACGCGCTTTTTAGGAACCCGATCACATACCAAAGCGGGATATCCGCGCCGGCGATCGTTTTTGGCGTCTTCACGTTCGCAGCCGGCGCGTTCGCGTCGTTTTTTATCGGAAGAAAGCGCCTGTAGCGCGGGGGTCGCATGCTGCTTAGCCAAAAAAAATACGGGCCGGCCGATATGGCGATTTTATCATTCAAGACGTCGCCGCTTTATTCGTTCGTGTTCGCGCTCAAGTATGTCGCGGACGCGCTGCTTCCGACTCTTTCGATTTTTATCACGGCGAATTTTGTGAACGCGGCTCTTTTAATCGCGGGCGGAAGCGCACCCATGTCGAGCGCGTACGCGCCGGTTGCGTTCCTCGTTATCATCATGCTTTACGAAACGCTTAACGGAGTCGCGATAAGCCTGGTCGATTGCAAAAGGAGGATCTTCTACCGGAAAAAGCTTTCCGCGGAGATGACCGAATGGGTCGCGGGGCTCGATTACAGGCACATTGAAAACCCGAAGACGGCCGACCTGATACTTCGCGTATGCCCGTCATACACGGACGGCAGCGCCGTTTGGAGCATGTACGCGCGCGTCTGCGATTTGGCGAATCTTGCGATTTACGTGGGCGGGATAATCGCCGCGATGTTTTTCCAGGTGTGGTGGATCGCGCTGACGATGCTCGCCGCTTCCGTCCCGCTTTTGTTCGTCGCGAATAAGGCGGGGAAGCGGAGCTACGACGCCGACAAGGAAATGAGCAAGATCGATCGCAGGGCGAGGTATCTCTCCGACGTGATGCGAAGCCGCGAGGCGGTCGAAGAACGCGAAATGTTCGGAACGACCGAAAGGCTGAACGCGCAGTACGAGGAAAAATACGAGTACGCGCGCAAATTCCGCCTGAAGGTATCCGCCGCCAACTTTATAAAACAGAAGGCCGGCGGCTTCGTGACGACGGCTTATTCCGCCGGGGCGATGCTTGCGCTGCTTCCGCCGGTGCTTCGCGGGGACATGACGATAGGGATGTTCATAGCGCTTTTGATAGCTGTCTTCGGGCTCGCCGGAAGGCTTTCGTGGGGCGTCAACTGGCAGATGGAAGATTTGTCGCGGAAGCGCGAGTACCTGAAGGACCTCACCTTGTTCGCGGCGCTCGAGCGAAACCCCGAGGCCGCGTCCCCGCCCGGCAAAAACGTTTCGTTTGAAAAAATCGAGTTTAGGGAAGTGTGCTTCGCTTATCCGGACACCGAAAAGAAGGTGCTTGACGGCCTGTCGTTTACGATCGAGCGCGGAAGGCATTATTCCTTCGTCGGGGTAAACGGCGCGGGCAAGACGACGATCGCCAAGCTTTTGACCGGGCTTTATTCGAACTACGAAGGCGAGATACTAGTCGACGGAAAAAACCTTCGCGAATTTTCGCAGCCCGAGCTTAAGGGGCTTTCGTCGGTCATCTACCAGGACTATGCTAAATATTCCATATCGCTTTACGACAATATCGCAATCGCGGACATGAATAATTACGGCGACCGAAAATCAACGGACGAAGCGATCGGGCTCGCGGGACTAGGAGATGCGGTTTCCAAGCTAAAGGACGGCGCCGACACGCCGCTCGGTAAGGTGTTGGAAGGCGGCGCGGACTTGTCCGGCGGGGAGTGGCAGCGGGTCGCGATGGCGCGAAGCGTTATGAACCCGGCTCCGCTAAAAATACTTGACGAACCGACCGCGGCGCTCGACCCGATCGGCGAAAGCGCCGTCTACCGCAACTTCGAACGGATCACGCGCGGCAGGACTACGGTGTTCATCAGCCACCGCCTCGGTTCGACGAGGCTCGCCGACGTCATATTCGTGCTTGAAGACGGAAAAATAGTCGAGCGCGGCCCGCACCAGGAGCTTTTGAAACGAAACGGAACATACCGCGAGATGTGGGATTCGCAGGCCGAATGGTACAAGGAAGCGGACGCGGCGGGGGACCATGATGGCTGAAAATAAAACCGAT
>WREB01000318.1 GCA_009779525.1 Defluviitaleaceae bacterium | reverse complement strand
TCTTAAGTTCCCCGCGTCCAAGTATCGTCTCGTCTATTCCATCATACTTAACGCGAAGCATTTCCCGGTCAAGAAAAACGCCTTCTCCGCATTCGCCGTTCAAACTGAAAAAAATTTTCTTGCCTTTCGCGCGCATTTGCCGGCACAGTTCGTCGCCTGCGTTTAGCACCGAATAATCGGATTCCGTTTGGTTGCGGAAGATGCGTTCCTTTACCGAAGCATATTTTGCAAGCGTCGAATGCCGGTCCAAATGGTCGGGCGTGACGTTCAACACGGCTCCCACTCGCGGTTTGAACTCGGGCGCGGTTTCCAATTGGAAGCTGCTCGTCTCAACCACCGCGACCGAGTCCTCGGCCAACCCCAATACAAAATCCGAGAACGGTTCGCCGATGTTTCCGGCGACCACGGTCCTCGGATTTGATTTTTTCAATATTTCGCCTACAAGACTTGTCACCGTCGTTTTTCCGTTGGTTCCGGTTATCGCGATAACCGGGCACGGGCACAGCCTATATGCGATCTCGAGCTCGCCCGCGACGGGTATTTTATGCGAAGCGCTTTTTAATAAAAAAGGGTGCCACGCGGGAATTCCCGGGCTTGGAACGACCAAGTCGTACCCTAAGACCAACCCGTCGTCCCCATCGCCCGACAAGTACGTAATATTAAATTCATCCGGACGATACGACCAGTTTATATCTTCATACGGCTTTACGTCGTAAGCGCTGACGACGGCGCCTTGCCTAGCTAGCAGCCTTGCGGCCGCCTGGCCGCTTCGCGCCATTCCGCACACGAGAACTTTTAAGCCGGCGAACTCACCCAAGCGCCAGGTACCCCGTCAGGCAAGCCAAAACGGTGATAATGCAAAAAAACGAAGTTATCCTGGTTTCCGGCCAGCCTGACAACTCGAAACTGTGGTGGATCGGAGCCATCTTAAAAAAACGTTCTTTCGTCAATTTAAAATATCCCACCTGGATTATCACCGAAACCGATTCGAACACATATATGACCGCTACGATGAGCAAAAAAAGCGGCATCCTTAAAATCACGGAAACGGAGGCTACGAAGCCGCCAAGCGCGAGCGAACCCGTGTCTCCCATAATGACGCGCGCGGGATGCGAATTGTAAAGCAAAAAACCCAGCAGGCTCCCTATCGCCGCGCCGATTACGGGCAGCGCGCCCGAATCGAAGCGAACGGCCGCGATGAAAAAGAAAGCCGTAATCAACACCGTCACCCCCGCGTCCAGCCCGTCCAGTCCGTCGGTAAGGTTCGAACCGTTCGTCGAGCTTAAAAATACGAAACAGACAAGGATCGGATACAAAAAGCCGGCGTTTACGGTTTTGCCGTGAAAAAACGGTATGATTAAAAAACTCGAATAATCCGGAAGGGTTTTCCAATAAACGACGAAGGCGACGGATACGATTATTTGCGCAAGTAACTTTTGGTATGCGCGCAGTCCGAGCGACCGCTTTTTTTTGATCTTGACGTAATCGTCAAGAAAACCAATCAGGCTGAACGCCGCCGTTACGGCGACCACCGCGATTCCTTCGGGATTATTCCGTAAAAAAGGCGCCGAAGCGGCGATTAGGGCGAGGATAATCATCGTTCCGCCCATAGTCGGCACTCCTGCTTTTTTTGCGTGAGTCGCCGGCCCGTCGCTTCGTATCTGCTGCCCGAACTTGAATTTTACCAAGCGCGGGATAAAAAGCGGGCAAAGAGCCGCGCATATAAAAAACGCTATGATTGCCGCGATAACCGCGGCGTCTACCGAATTAAGCAAACGAACCCCCGCTAAAATATTACGCCGTTAATTTATCAAGGCGTCGACTATTTTTTGAAACGCCATCGAGTGCGAAGCCTTGACGAGCACAATGTCGCCTTTATTTAATATGTTTTCCCGTTCAGCGAGAAAAATTTCTTTATCCTCGAAATATAAAGCTTTGCCGATATCGCCGGAGGCTTTTATAAAACCGTCTAATACCGACTTCGCCATGCGTCCGATCGCGACGAGCTTGTCGACTTTGCCGCATGCGGCCGCCGCTCCGAGGTTTTTATGGAATTCTTCCGAACGTTCGCCAAGCTCCAGCATGTCGCCCAGGATAGCGACGCGATTTCCGGATTTTTCGTCGAAACACGCAAGCACGCTTAACGCCGCGGCCATCGATTGCGGATTTGCGTTGTACGCGTCGTTGATCACCGTCATTCCGTTTGCCTTTAAAATCTCCATCCGGCCGGGCGATTTCGGGACGAAGCCGCCAATTCCCGAAACTATATCGTCAATTCCCATTCCGACCGAATCGCAGGCCCCGGCCGCGAGCAACGCGTTCGTCACCATATGCGTCCCGGGCAAACCTATCCGCGCCTCGCGTTCAACGCCTCGAATATTTAAGTCAAAAACGGTTCCTTCCGGCCCGAGGGATTTAATGCGGCGCGCGACGATTTCGGAGTCAATCCCCGCGGTTTTGCAATAAACCGTCTTTAACCCTGTCCTAGCTCGGCTCAAGTGCGGGTCGTCCCCGTTTAAGACGAGCGTCCCATTATCCATCCCTTCGGCGATTTCAAGCTTCGCGTTTAGTATCCCTTCCCTGCTTCCCAAGTTTTCGATGTGCGAGTCGCCTATGTTGGTTATCACGGCGACGTCGGGAACCGCCGCCTTGCTTAAAACACTTATTTCGCCGAAATGATTCATACCCATCTCAAGGACGACAAATTTCGCGTCTTCATCCGCGCGCAGCATGCT
>WREB01000317.1 GCA_009779525.1 Defluviitaleaceae bacterium | reverse complement strand
TTTCAATCGGCCGGTTCCGTTTCGGCGTGTTTTTCCGTGCGGTTCCTGCGGCGGTCGGCCGCCGGAGGCTTGCGCGCAGCCGCGTTCTCGTTGTCCATTTCGCCGTTGTAAATGCTGAAAGTATTTTTTCCTCCCTTTTTGGCGAAGTACATCGCGAGGTCCGCGAACCGGATCAATTGGTTGTAGTTTTTCGTGTGCAGCGGGAACAGCGCGACCCCGATGCTCATCCCGATCTTATACTTGACGACGTTCGCGTCGCGCATGGCGAGGCTCTTGAATTTTTCGAAAACTTTGTTTGCGAATTCGGCCGCCTCCTCCTCCGTCCCGATCCCGGGGATGATCTGCACGAACTCGTCGCCGCCGATGCGCGCCGAAACGTTCATGATTCCGTTCGACTGCTTGGTCGGCTTCGGGTCCTCGAAAACCCCGCTCAAGAACGCGCCGATGTTCTTTAGCAGATTGTCGCCCGCCTCGTGCCCGGAATTGTCGTTAACCTTCTTAAAATTATCCAGGTCGATCAAAAAAAGCGCGAACGGGATGTCCTTTTTAAAGGACTTGTCCGCCGCGATCGGAAGGTACGACATCAGGTACTGGCGGTTCGGGAGCGACGTGAGCGAGTCGTAGTTGGCCATGCTGTACAGCTTGTCCTGCATCTTCCTGACGTTTCGCAAAAGCAGCGCGACGATCGAGATCATCGCCGCCATCGAAATCACTATGGTCGTGATTAAGGAAACCGTGTTCCTTCGCGCGGCTTCCTTGGTTTCCGAGACATACTTGTCCTGGATGTCGGTGCTGATTATCCCGACGATGCGTCCGTCGGAAGATAGAATCGGAACGGCGCCCGTGTTGAAGCTGCCGTATTCGTCGGAGACGTTCATGATGCCGGCGGACTCGATTCCCATGAAAGCCTGCTCGTGCACCGGATATATCTCGTATTCCTGAAAAAGCGTCTCGTCTTCCTCGTCGGTGTCGAATATGAAGTAATATTTGTCCCCGATCAGCTTTAACGCGTAAATGTATTCGGCGCCGGTCTGGCTGCAGAGCGCGCGCAGCTCGAGCAGGGTCTGGTTGTAGTTTTCCAAGTCGTCGGCGATGTCGCCGTACGTTTCGTACGCCTCGAACCTGCCCGGGTCAAGTAGACCGCGCGCCGCGATGGAAGTCGAGATAAGCTGCGCCTCGATGCTTTCTTCCAGGATGCCCTTCAGTTCCTCGGTGTTGCGGAGCGTCATGAAAATGACGAAGCCGACGATCGTAATCGAAAAAACGATTATCATGAACACCGACGCCGTTTGGAAATTGTTTTTATTGTTCATCGGGTTTATCCCTTCCGGCGCCGAAAGGCGCGCCGGTTTTCGCGATCGCGTAGTAGGCGACCGAAAGCGCCATTCCGCCGAGTATGTTGCCGAGCGTCGTCGAGGCCAGATTCGCAGCCATCGGAACAAGCGACGAAACGCCGCCGAGGTTCGCGAACGTGCCCAGCCCGAACAGCGTCATGTTGGCAATGCAGTGCTCGAAGCCGCAGACGACGAACAGGTATATGCACCAAAATATTAAAATCAATTTGCCGCTTTCGCTCTTGAGGCGATAATAACACCAAACCCCGGCGCACACCAACAGATTGCACAGGATCCCGCGTATCAACAATTCGGAAGCGCCCGGGCTCGTCTTCGCTATGATCGACGCGGTCGCCGCGGTAAGCACGTGGCCTTGCAAGTAGCCCGTCCCCAAAAAAAGCGCGGCGACGAGCAGCGACCCGGCGAGGTTGCCGAAGTAGCAAAACGCGCAAAGGCCCGCGGCGTCGCGCACCGATACCTTTTTGCCGGCGACGCCCGCCGTCATCACAAACACGTTCCCGGTGAAAAGCTCCGACCCGGCGAACACGACAAGGCTCAGCGCCGCGGCGAAACTCGCGCCCTGAAGTATCTTTATCCCCGCGAAATTGTCGAACATCCCGCCCATTACCAGTATCGTCACCATGCATATCCCGACGTATAGCCCCGCGAGGAGCGACGAAATAAAATACGCCGGCTTGCTGCTTTTATAGAACTCGACTTTTTTGCCCGCCGCGTCGAAAAGCAGGCAGTAGCCTTCCTTTATCACAATTGGTAGAGAGCCTTCGGGTTGTCGTAGAGCATCTTTTCCGCGAGCCTTGCCGCCGCGTCGCAGCTTAGGAAGCCGTCGTTTATTTTCGCGGCGAGCGCCTTCGCGATCACGGAGAGCGCGAGCTGCAGATGCCCGTAAACTTTTTCGACCACCATGTAGTCGCCTCCGAACCCGATGATCTTATTCGACGGGATCGCCTCCAAAATCTCGATAAGCGCCTGCGTGGTGAAATACGGCGAAATGATTTGCGTCCAGCATAAATTTAACCATATGTTGCGGCGAAGCTTACCCATCACGATCGCTTCCCTCGAGTACGGGTAGCCGAGGTGGAACAAATCAAACTTCAAGTCGGGGTAATTGTCGGACATATAGATCGCGTGCTCGGGATTCAAATCCCTGAAGTCGCCCCAAACGCCCGTGTGCACCGAGACCGGAAGCTCCTGCCTGGCCATTTCCGTAAAAATCGCATCGTAAAAGATATCGTTTAGCGGGTTAGACGAACTAAGTATCGCGCTTTCGTCCTTCAACAACGCCGCTAGCGCGTCGTTAGCCGCCGCCGCGTCCGGTTTTTTCATTTTAAAAACCATCATTTTCATTCCGACGCAGCCCTTCGCCCGAAGTCCTTTCGCGAACGCGGCGCCCGCCTCGACTATG
>WREB01000316.1 GCA_009779525.1 Defluviitaleaceae bacterium | reverse complement strand
GACGTATGGAACGAGTTCTTTAATAAACTGCCGGCGACTAACAATTAAGGGAATTGACATGCAAACAACCTTCAAGTCCATATTTTCGTATCCGCTAATTTTAACGGTTTTATTAACATCCGGCTGCGGAGCGCCGAAAGGACCCGCCGACGAAGGTTATGGCGGCGGCGCGCCGGGACTTGATGAAAACGGGATTTCAAGTAATTCATACGAAACCGGGGCGGACGAATCCGATATTGGCGATTTTATTAACATCGCCTCAGGCGATTACGATTATACGTCGGAATTTTTGACGATCGTCTGGGGCCTGCATTGGCTTAACCCAAACAGGGCGGTTATCTACCCTGCCAAAAGCAAAATCGCCGACGCGTTAAACGAGCGCTTCAACGTCGGATTGGAAACCGTGCTGGTAAACTCCATGAACTTTAGCGAATACGTGAACAAACTCGCGGATGAAAACCTGCTCCCCGACATATTTTCAACGAACGGCTTAAATGAAGGCGCTTTGATAGAAAAGGGAGCGCTTAAAAAGATACCCTGGGACATGGTGAAAAGATACGTGCCGCGCTATTACGCATTGCTTGCCCTTAACGCGGAATTGCTTGACGGGTACTTGAACCCGAAGTCGGATTCCGACGCTTATCTGATGCCCGCGGTCGAATACCGCGAGGAAACGCTAGAGTTTTATTCGATCTACCGCTACGACTGGCTCGAGGAGATAGGGATTATTCCGAAGGGCGAAATAACGATGATTGGAAACGGGGTCTATTTTACCGAAACGCCGTTTAGCTACTACGAATTATTGGAAATACTAGACCTGTTCGCGGCGACGCGGCAAGGCAGGCAGGCGTACAATTTGGGGGAGACCGAGCTCCGCGCGCAGGGCATGCTGGTATCCGGTTCGCTGTCGAACGATTATTTTAGGCAGTCCACGTTTTGGGAATGTACGGGATCCGCTCCGACAACATGGAGCAGGAAGGCGCGGCGACAATTTGGTACGCGAGCGAAGCTTATAAAAACTACCTTACGCTGCTCGCGGGCCTTGTCGAGTCCGGCGCGTGTTATTTCGAGGAAAATTCGCTTTTCGCTAACCATACGGAATCGAGCGGTTTATGCGGCCGCTTTAGCATGGTTTATAAAAGGCTGTTCGGCGAAACCGGCATCTTCGCAAACTCAATAAAAAATGCGGAATTGTTCATGACCGATTCCGGGATAAAATACTTGATCACCCCGCCCGAAATCGGGCCCGAAGGCAGGCAGGGCGCGGCGGCGGCAACGCAGTCGAACACCGTAAGCGAAAAATATCGCCACTTCGCGCTTAACGCGAACATAAGCGACGAAACGCTGATACGCGTCCTGCAGATTTTCGACGCGGTCTCGTTCGATCCCGAGCTATACGTGATGGTCAACCACGGCTTCGAGGGCGTCGACTTCGAATGGGGCGGCGAGCCGTACGAATCCGCGATCCTGCCGTACCCGATGGTGCTAGAGCCGACCGAGCTGTTTTCGACGTTTATACAGGACGGCAACGCCGGAAAAGAAATTTATCTGTTTCCCTCCGACGTCTTTTATAAATACGCGTCGGGCCCGGGGGCCGCGTTGATTTTGTACCCAAATAAAACGGACCCGGACGGGGTCTACGCGGACGAGCGCGAGGCGCTTAACGCACTTTATCCGTTCGCGGACCTAAATAAAAAATGTCTTCAGCAAATCGCGGACGATTTTTACAAAAGCGTAGTCACGGGCGCTAAGGACGTCAGGCTCGAATGGGACGCGTACATAGCCGAGTTAAACGCGAACGGGCTTCGCGAATGGAACGAGTATTTCAACAAGCTGCCGGTGACCAACCGCTGAGTAAAAAACGATAAATCATCCATACGCAGATTGAAACAATCCATTCGGTTTTCAAACGGATATCGCTTAACCCCAAACCGATCTATCGCTTGAATATATTTTTAAATTAAGTTGCGTTTATTAACGATTTATCAATCGATTCGCAGCCTTAACGCCATCCACCTGTTGCCCTCGACCGGATAGATCACGTCCACGAAATCCGCCGCATCGTTCCCGCCGCGCGCGCACGTCACGCGCTGGTTTGCGTAAATAATCGAACCGCCCTCGAGCGACCATTCCCCCATGTCGTCAAAGCCCTTCCGTTCGTCGTCGAACTTCCCCAAAAGCAGCTTGGTAGTTCCGCCGCCCTCCGGCCTCATGCGGATCAGATACAATGCGCCTTCCCGCGTTTCGTAAAACGCCGTGCCCATTCCGCCCTCGTATAAAAATTCGTTTCTAAGCACTTGCCCGTCGCCTATCACAGCCATCCTGACCTCGCCGGACGGGGAACTTCCGCGAGCCAGATAATAATACGCCGCGTAAACGAATCCGTCCGAGGCGTAAAGCGCGTCCCCGACGTAATTGCCGTGAATCGACGGGACGTATTCCGGCTCGAATTCCTCGATCGCGATATCCAGCCGCCCATTCGCATCGGCGGCGCCGTCCGAGTCAAACTGCCAAGCCCCTATGGCGTCGAACGCGTACGGGAAGCTGTCGTCGAGAATCCCGGCGTCGTAGCCGAGCGTGTAGTACTCGGTGTCGCGCCCCGCTATCACCATGAAACCCGAGGCGTTTGGAAGCACGTACGGATAGCAATATCTCTACTCGGTCTGCACGGTTTCGGGCTTGGTAAATGGCTTAGTCGCTATGTCGAACGTGACGGCGACAAACGAACCCGGCTTGCTTCCGAAACAGAAGATTGCGTCGAT
>WREB01000315.1 GCA_009779525.1 Defluviitaleaceae bacterium | reverse complement strand
GTTTTTATTTATGTATTGGAGGTTGTAATCGATATCGGTCACATATAAAAACGAACCGAGGCAGTCCAAAACGGCCGCGGCGCCGTTCATACCGCAAACCGCCTCAAACAAACCGCCGGTTTCGTCGGCTATGGGCCTTTGCCGGTCGCACGCGGCGCTATCCGGCTGCCTCGCGTTGCTTTTTTTAGCGCCGATACCTTTAAGCAATCCCATTAATGGTCCCCATGGTTTGGTCCCCTATAATATAAACTCAAAAACCGTATAAGACAAACAAAAGATTATAAAATACGCGTCCGGCGGAAAAAAGTTTTAAGACAAAAAAACCATTTGTGTTTATAATTATGCGGCGCAAGCCATATATGCCGAAAGGAATGAGGCAAATGCCTAAAATCGCTATCATCGGGGCGGGAAGCATAGTGTTTTGCAAGACGCTCCTAAACGACATGTTCGCAACGCCCTCCCTCGCGGGTTCCGCGTACGCGCTTATGGGCCCGACGATGTGGAAGCTCGAGAAGATGGAGGCATACGCGAAGAAGGTCATCGAAAAAAATAAAGTCGATGCGACCGTCTGCCGCACGACCGACAGAAGAGAGGCGCTCGACGGCGCCGACTACGTGATTCTCATGTTCCAGGTGGGCGGCAACGAAGCGTTCAAACTGGATTACGAGATCCCGTTAAAATACGGGGTCGACCAATGCATAGGGGATTCGCTGGGTCCCGGCGGCGTCTTCAGGTGCCTGCGGACCGCGCCGGTACTGACTGGGATCGGAAACGACATAGCCGAGCTTTGCCCCGACGCCATCGTGCTCAACTACGTAAACCCAATGGGCGCGGTGTGCACGACGGCGGGCCGCGCGACGAAGATGAAGTTCGTCGGGCTGTGCCACGGGGTCCAGACGACGCTCGACTTGATCGCCGGCTACACGGACGTGAAAAAGGACGAGATCGATTTTTTATGCGCGGGGATAAACCACATGGGCTGGTTCCTCAAACTCGAGAAGGACGGGAAGGATCTGTACCCGCTGCTTCGCGCGAACATGGAAAAACCCGAGTACTACAAAAACGAGAAGGTGCGCGGCGAAGTCATGAGGCACTGCGGTTATTTCATGACCGAGTCGACCGGCCATTTGAGCGAATACCTCCCGTGGTTCCGCAAAAATAAGGCGGCGCTCGAGCGCTACTGCGACGAGCCGGATTTCGGCGGAGCGACCGGGGCTTACTACAAGTATTCGGTGATGGTCGCGGAAAAATTCGCGAAGACCGACGCGCTTTCGATCGAAAGCGGCGAACTCGAACCGCGGAGCAAGGAATACTGCTCGTACATACTCGAAGCGTTAGAAACCGGAAAGCCGTTTCGCTTCAACGGAAACGTGATGAACGACAGCTTCATATCAAACCTTCCGCGCGACGCCGCGGTCGAAGTCCCGGTTTACGCCGACAAGGAGGGGCTGCATCCGTTCACGGTCGGATCTCTTCCCATACAGCTCGCCGCGATGAACCAGACCAACCTGACGGTGCAGGGGCTAGCCGCGGAGGCTGCGCTTGGCGGCGACCCGGAGCTCGCTTTCTGGGCGGTCGCGCTGGACCCGCTGACTTCGGCGGTGCTAACGCTAAAAGAAGCGCGCGAAATGACCAACGAGATGCTCGCCGCCGAAGCCGAATGGCTCCCGCAGTTTAAAGGGAAAACAATAAAAAGCGTCGGCCACATCGAAATACCGGAGGGGACCGTCCCCGCGCCGGTTCCGGTCGATCCGGCGCTTGCGATCAACGCGAGGTTCGGCAAGCTCGCCGAATAATGAGGAGGATCAGATGGTTGCTTTCGAAAAGGTTTTGATCGATCCGTTCAACAAATGCGAGGCCTGCTCGGCGTTCGACGTTAACAACGACGGCGTCGCCGACATTGTTTGCGGCGAATACTGGTACGAGGGGCCCGACTTCAAAAAGAAGCACAAAATTTGCGACATCAAGTACGAATACCAGTATGTCTGGGATTTCTGCGACTTCCCGCTCGACGTAAACGGCGACGGCTTCACCGACATCATAACCGGGAACTATTTCGACCTGGGGCTTTACTGGCGCGAAAACCCGGGGCGCAGCTGCGGCCTTTGGAAAACGCACAAAATAATGGATCTGACGAACGTCGAGACGATCCGATGCTTTGACGTCGACGGCTGCGGCCAGGTCGAAATCTTCCCAAACTGCCCTAACGAGCCGGCGTTTTTCGTGAAGCTAAAAGACGGCGTCTTCACTAAGCACGTGATCGCCGAGGCAAACGCGGGCCACGGCTTCGGCATCGGGGACGTGGACGGCGACGGGCTTCCGGAAGTGATCGTTCCAAGCGGAATATACCGCATGAAAAACGGCGACCCGTACTGCGGGCTTTGGGAGCGCGCGGACGCGCCCAAGATGCGCTATGCCTGGAGCGTTCCGATGCTCGTGCACGACGTCAACGGCGACGGGAAAAACGACATAATAGCCGGGTTCGGCCACAACTACGGCTTGGTTTGGTACGAGCAGGGAAGCGAAGGCGGGCGCGTGACCTGGACCGAGCATATGATCGACGCCGCTTGGTCGCAGTACCACGACATGCAGCTCGCGGACATCGACAACGACGGGAAGCTCGAGCTCGTGACCGGCAAGCGTTTCATGGCGCATAACGGCAACGACCCGGGCGACGGCGGCGACGTCTTCATTTGCTATTATAAGTTTATGAACGGCGGGCTTTACCGGAGCATAATAGACTACGGAAGGCCGGGCGACGGCCATTCG
>WREB01000314.1 GCA_009779525.1 Defluviitaleaceae bacterium | reverse complement strand
TGTTTTTTGACGCGGCGGCGAATTCGCCCTTAGCGAGCCTTCGCGAATTATCGAAGTATACGCGGTTATGCCCCGGATGAAACAGGATCAAGTATTTATGCAAGCATGCTCCCCGACGCGCGGTGTCGGTTTATTATAGCACGCCTAAATCAACAAACGCATTGGCAACGCTTGCGCGCCGCCGAAAACGCGAGCCTTTACTAATGCTTATCTCGCCGGTTTGCCCCGCCCGCCGCCCGTTAAAAAACCGGCGCCGCGATCGGGTCTTTGCTTGACACAAAAAAAGCGGTGGACTAATATTCGAACGTCAAGATTGGAAACGCCGCGCAGTATATTTTTTCAATCCTGTTTTGCTTTGTAAAAACTGGGCCGCTTCCGTTGATTCATTAATGATTTTTTTGCGCGGTATATCTTTCAGGTGTAAGCGCGGGGGTTTAATTGAAAAAACTTTTCGTCGTCTGCGTCACCGCCGTAGTTGTCGTGGCGGCGGTCTGGTGCGTCGCGCTTTCATACGCGTTTAATATAGAGGGAACCGCCTTCGCGTCCGAAAAGGGCCAGGCCGCGGCGTTCGGCTATGTCGTCGACGCGTTCACCGTCATGGGCGTCCCCGTCGAACCCGAGGCTTTTTTAAGCGGAGTTCCCGAAAGCGAAGACGTGGCCGTTTCGTTTAACAGGAAAGCCGATTACAGCATTCCCGGGATACACGAAGTTTCGCTTTTTGTTGAATACGGCGAGGAATCGTTCGTAAAAAAAGCGCTGCTGTACGTGTTGGAGCCGGCGAGGAGCGTCGAATACGAAGCGGGTTCCGGCCGCGCGAACGTCAGGCCCGAGGATTTTATTTTAAACCTGGGCATATTAAGCGACAGCCTGAGGCTAGCCCCGGCGTTTGTCACGGATATTTACGGGCTTGACTTCGATCGGGTCAGAAGGTACGAAATCGAGCTTTCAATCGGCGGCGTAAAGTTTAAATCGTTCATCAGCCTGATCGACTCCACCCCGCCGAAAGCGAGGGCTTTCGACGTATCGATCATAGCCGGCCAGGCGGTTTCGGCCGGCGACTTTATTTCCGATATAGAAGACTTGTCCGAATGCGCGGTTTACTTTGCGGAAGGCGGCGCTCCGGACGTTTTTAAAACGGGGAGCCAAAAAGTTGCTATCGTCGTCGAAGATTTATACGGAAACGCGTCCGCGTTTAGCGCGGACCTGCATGTGGCGAGAAACGAATCGCCCCCGACGATAACTGGCGCCAAAAACATAGCGGTGATGCTTGGCGACACCGTGCGGTACAGGCAGGGGGTCGCCGCGACGGATTCGTTCGGCAACCCGCTCGAGCTTACTGTGGATAGTTCGCAAGTCGACACCGGCGTTCCCGGCGGCTATACCGTCTTGTACAGCGCGGAGGACGCGAGCGGCAACAAGGTTTCGGTTAGCGTCGAAATCGAAGTCGGAAACGTCGGCGAAGAGCAGCTGATGGAGATCGTGGACGGCATACTCGCGGGTTTGATAAAAGACGGAATGAATCAGGTTGAAATATCGCGCATGATTTTCAATTGGGTCACGAACAATATAAGCTATATATCGACGGCGCCGGACGAAACCGTTTACGACGCGGCCTACAGGGGCTTAAAGGGAAGGGCTGGGGACTGCTTCACGTCGTACGCGGTATCGGAGGTCTTCTTGACCAGGGCCGGAATCGAAAACATGCGGATAACCAGAATCGAGGGGACCCCGACCAAACATTTTTGGAACCTGATCAATCCCGACGGCGGGGGATGGTTCCATTTCGACACGACAAGGACGCGCGACGTCGACATCGACAAATTCATGTTCGGCGACTCGAAGATCGAGGAATACAACGCGATCATGTACAGCGTGCACAGGATGCGCAACTACTACGCGTACGACAAAGAAAAATACCCCGTGATAAACCCATGAAAAAACTCGGAATACTCGGCGGAATGGGCCCGTTCGCATCCGCGCTTTTCTTCGAAATGCTGACGCGGTCGCAAAAGGCTTCGAGCGAACAGGATTATATAAATATTTTTCTTTCAAGCAACCCTTCCGTACCCGACAGGACAAATTTTATAAACGGCGGCGGCGAAAACCCCGTTTCGGCCCTGGCAAAGACGGCGAAGGCGCTCGAACGCATCGGAGCCGACGCAATAGCGATACCGTGCGTGACGGCGCATTTTTTTTACGACGAAATCAGCGCGTCCGTCGCCATACCAATTTTGAATATCGTCGAAGAAACCGCGAAACATCTGTTTGAGCGCGGAGTAAAAAAAGCGGGCCTGCTCGCTACGGAGGGCACGGTAAGGCGGGGACTGTTCGGCGACGCGTTTTCAAAATACATGATCGAAACTATATTGCCGGGCGACGGAGCGCAAAAAACCGTTAACGACATGATATATCAAAATCTCAAAAAAGGTTCGCCGGTTGACGGCTCCGCGTTTTTTAAAATCGCCGCCGGGTTAAGGGAGCGCGGGGCGGAAACCGTGGTGCTCGGCTGCACCGAGTTGAGCCTGGTCCGGCGCGATTTCGGGATCGCGGACGGGTTTACGGACGCGCTCGAAATCCTCGCGGTTTCTTCGCTTGTTTTTTGCGGCGCCGAATTGGCCGGTCCGTCCGCGTGACGCAAATCAGCGTCCTGGAATACCTCGAGCAAAGCGTTTCGCGCGTGCCGGACAAAATAGCGTTCGCTGGCGAAGAGGGCGCCTGCACGTTCAGGGAGCTATCCGATTCGGCAAGGGCGATCGGATCATTCATTAAC
>WREB01000313.1 GCA_009779525.1 Defluviitaleaceae bacterium | reverse complement strand
GCAAACGTTTTCGTCACTAAACGTCTCGATTGATGATAACCGCATACAAGCCTCCCGAATGACTCTATTCGAATTAAACCGCTTGGTTTAAGAAATAAACTACGATTTTACGGTTCGTATTATCGCACATTAAACGTAGCCGCGTATTTCCGAATCGCATAAAGCGCGTTTAATAAAATTTTCGTTTCCGAATCCTTTCGCCGTGATATACTTTCAGTCAAATAATATCAAGTAGGAACGGGAGCCGTTGAATATGAAGCGGGAAGGGTACGTCACCAAATTTGACAAGGCGACCGCGCCGAGCGGCCACAACGGCACGATACTCGCGGGCGACGTGATTCCCGCGGGACTTACGGCGCCGTTTAGCGCCGCGTGGGGCTACCTCGAGGGAAAGTCAATGATGGAGGCGCATTCGCATCCCTCGGAAGAATTTTACGCCGTATTCAAGGGAAGCGGCTTCTGCCACGTAAACGGCGAGAGGTTCGGAGTCGCGCCTGGCGACATAGTCGAGATACCTCCCGGCGCGCCGCACACGATGGAGTGCGAGGAAGGCAGCCTGCTTTGGGCCGCGTTTTGGTGGAAAAGACAAGAATAATTAATCAGGGGGTAAAAATGGCGGAAGGAAAGATCACGGGACTCGCGCACATCGGCATAATCGTAAGGGACATCGCCGCTTCTATCGATTATTACAAGCGGCTTGGGATCAGCCTCGACAAGGAGGAGATCACGGGCATTAAGCTCGCGTTTTTAAGCGCGGGCACGTGCCTTATCGAGCTTGTCGAACCGAAAGAGACAACTCCGCGCGAAGAAGGGCCGGTCGGGCATGTCGCTATGGAAGTCGACGATATCATTGCCGCGGTAAAGCGCGCGAACGACGCCGGAATCGAGGTCGACGCATCGAAAATCGCGACGCTTGGCATACTCGGCGGCGTCAAAAACGTTTTCTTCGACGGGCCGGACGGGGAGAAGTTGGAATTTTTCGAATACGCAAAAAAATAGAAAATCCAACTTAACGCATATAAAAAGCGTTCCTTCGGGAGCGCTTTTTTTACGAAATAATCACGCGAGCAACCGCTTCGTTTTTATTAATAATTTTCCGTTTTTTGCGCTTTCGGCCGCTTCCTTCGCCCATTCGGGGATGCGCTCGTGTTCGGTGAAGGCCAGATGAATTAGGAACAGGTCTCCCGCCAACTCGTCGATGCGCCGCTCAAGCTCTTCCGCTTCCGTCCGGTTGGATCCGTGCCTTTCGGCGTAAAGCCGGCCGTATTCGATATCAAACGCAGCCTTCGCGTCTTCGCCCATGTCCCAGCGCACGTTCCTGAAATCGGAATAACGGTATCCCCTGCCAAGCAGGTTGAAATCGAGCATCATCGCGGCCGACCCGTCCCTTCGCACGACGAGGTTGCCCCAATAGAAATCGTTGTAGGCGAGCGTGAACTTTGGCTTGTAAATCATTTCGCGAAGCTTTTCGGAGTTTGCAAGCAGAAAGCGGTACAGTCCGCCCGCTTCGGGAAAAACTTTAATAAGTCCCAAAAGATTTTTTTCGGTGAGGCAGTCGTATTCGAAGTAGAGCGCGTCAAGCTCCAAAGCGGCTTCGCCTCGTTCGTGAAGCGTAAAGTACCAATTCGCCAAACCCTTCGCGACTCGCGCGTCGCTTAAATCCTCGGGCGTTCCCAGCCGCCAGTCCCCGGATGCAGATATGTCCTCCATGACAAGCGAGGATTTGCCGTGCGCGTATACCCTTACGGTAGGAACGCCTTGCCGCGCCAAAATTTCGTAGTTCAAAAGTTCCCGCCTGTCGTCTTCCTTCTCAAAATATTTGGCGACCGCGGGAGCGTCCGCGTATACGCATTTGTAAACGTATACGCCGCTTTTTGCGTTGATGAGCCGGAAATTGCGCGCCGGTCCGGTCGCGGAATCGGGAATGTCGCGCAAAATCGATTCGACGATATTCGGATATTGGTCCGCTTTGTTAAAGCTTTTGTTCGCGAATTCATTATTCATTCGCACATGATACGTTTTTATGTTCGCGTTGTTAAGCGCGGCTTGCATTCCATATGTTCTTGGTAAATAATTTCGGCATGGTTTACTTAAAAACGAAAGCCATGAAGCGTTATTAGCGATTATCGCAAATGGAAACGGGTGGGGGCTCCATGAACATTCCTAATAACTTATTGAAACGCTACCTGCGCAACGTCTATTTTTTTTGCGGAACCGCCTGCGGCGGCAAGACGACAATATCTAAGGCGTTCGCAAAAAAGCATGATTTTTTATGGCTTGCCGAGGATACTTTAAACGAGTTGATGGAGGAAGCCGCAGAGCCAAATCACCAAACGGCGTGGCGCTCGCGGCCCGCCGACTGGGAGACTTACTTCAACCGTCCCCACGAGGAATACCATCGATGGCTAACAGAGTGCGGGAATGAAATGCTCCCGCTGGTTATTTTGGAGTTGATACGGCTCTCGGCAAACGCGAAAGTCGCGGTCGACATGGTCGGCATGCCGCCAAAAATCGCAATGGAGCTGACCGAACCCGAGCGTATAGCGTTTTTGGTCGCGACGCCGGAACGCGTGACGCGCGAATACTACGACCGCCCCGGACATCGGGCCGTTTACGAATGCATCATGGGCCTTCGCGATCCCGAAGCGGCGCTTGCCAACACCAACAAGACGCTCGCGCACGGCACTCGGCTGTTATTGGACGAATTGTACCAGAGCGGCCTTTTTTACGTCATGCGCGACGACGAAAGCACGGTCGAAAAGACGCTGGCTTCGGTGG
>WREB01000312.1 GCA_009779525.1 Defluviitaleaceae bacterium | reverse complement strand
GGGATGCGCGCGAGCATTTACAACGCGATACCCATCGAAGCCGTGCAGAGGCTCGTCGGGTTCATGAAGGATTTCGAGATGAAAAACAAATAGCGAACGCCGCTCGGAGGCCTAAAATGCATAAGATATTGACGCTTAACAAAATCGCGGAATGCGGGATCGAAAAATTTCCGAAGGAAAACTTCGCGGTTTCGCCGGACGAAAAAAACCCGGACGGGATCATTTTGCGAAGCTACGCGATGGAGGAAAAAGACCTGACCAAAAGCTTGCTCGCCGTCGGGCGCGCGGGCGCCGGAACCAACAACATTCCGGTCGATAAATGCACCGAAAAGGGGATCGTGGTGTTCAACACGCCTGGCGCGAACGCCAACGCCGTGAAGGAACTCGTGGTCGCGGGGCTGCTTTTATCGTCGCGGCGCGTGGTCGAAGGGATCGACTGGGTGCGGGGCCTTGCCGGCCAGGAGGGTATACCTAAGCTCGTGGAAAAGGGCAAGGCCGATTTCGCGGGGCCGGAAATCTTGGGAAAAAAGCTGGGCGTCTTCGGGCTCGGCGCGACGGGCGGCAGGGTCGCGAACGCCTGCGCGGCGCTCGGCATGGAAGTCATAGGTTTTGACCCGTACCTTTCGCCAGACGCGGCCTGGAGCCTTTCGCCAAGCGTGCGCAAGGCGGCGGGCGAGGACGCGCTCTACGCCGAATGCGACTATCTATCGATCCACGCGCCAGCGACCGACGAGACGAAGCATAAGTTCGGCGCCGCGTTTTTCGCCAAGTGCAAGAAAGGCGTCCGCATAATGAACTTTTCACGCGCGGAGCTTTTCGACAACGACGCGCTTAAAGCCGCGATAAGCGACGGGACGGTCGCGTGCTACGTCACCGACTTCCCGACCGACGACCTTGTCGGATTCGACAAGGTTATAGCGATACCGCACCTCGCCGCCTCGACGCCGGAATCGGAGGACAACTGCGCCGCTATGGCGGCGGAGCAGCTGCGCGAATACCTGCTTTACGGAAACATTAAAAATTCGGTAAATTTTCCGGACAACTCGCTTTTTTACGGCGGGCTTAGGCGCGTTTGCGTATTGGCCTTAGACGGTCCGGGTCTTGCCGGAGAAATAACCGCTTTCTTTGCAAATAAGGGGATAAAAATGGAAAACGTTTCGATCAAAAGCCGTGGCGGCTACGCGTACGCGATAATTGAAACAAGCGGCGATTGCGCCGATTTTGCCAGCGGGCTGGAATCGGTCGGCGCCGTAATCCGCGCGAGGGTATTGTAATGGCGCGCGTCCATCCGTTCGCGGCGTACCGCCCGGCGCAAAAACTTGCGCGCGACGTCGCGGCGCCCCCGTACGACGTGCTTTCGACCGAAGAAGCGAGGGAGCTTGCGAAGGGCAACCCGTATTCGTTCCTGCGGGTCGACAAGGCCGAGATCGACTTGCCGGCCGAAACTTCTCCGTACGACGCCGCGGTCTACGGCAAGGCGCGCGAAAACTTGGACGGCTTAATTAAAGACGGCGTTTTGGTCAAGGACGACTCCCCGTGCTTTTACCTTTACCGGCAGACGCTCCGCGGAAGGAGCCAAACGGGGCTCGTCGCCTGCGCCGAAGTCGCCGAGTATAAAAGCGAGATCATCAAGAAGCACGAGCTCACCCGGACCGAGAAGCTGCAGGACCGCATCGCGCACATAAAGTCGTGCTCGGCGCACACCGGCCCGATATTCCTTGCGTACGACTCCGGAAACTCCTATGCAAAAAAAATCGGACTGTCCCAATTTACCGCATCAAATCCGGAATACGACTTCATCTCAAGCGACGGCGTCCGCCACATGGTCTGGGCCGTAAACAATAAGGAAGTAATCAAATCGATCGCCGATGCGTTTGAAAGCGTGCCCGCGCTTTACATAGCCGACGGGCACCACAGGTGCGAGGCGGCCGCGCAGTCCGCAGACTACGCGAGGATCGAGTCGACGCGATTTTTATCGGTGATCTTTCCCCACGACGAGCTGACGATACTCGACTACAACAGGATAGTCAGAGACTTAAACGGAATGACGCCGGAATCGTTCGAGCGGCGCCTCGGCGAATCGTTTGAAGTGACGCCGGAAGCAGGCCCGGTCAAGCCGGAAGCGCCGGACGAGTACGGGATGTACCTAAACAGGGGCTGGCGAAGGCTTAAATCTAAAAAGACGCGGCCCGACGACGTCGTCGACGGGCTGGCGGTTTCGGTGCTTCAGGACGAAGTCTTAGCAAAGATCCTAAACATAATCAACCCGCAGACGGACAAGCGCATCGATTTCGTCGGGGGGGCGAGGGGGACGGCCGAGCTCGAAAGGTACGTCGACGAAGGCCAGATGGCCGCGGCGTTCACCGTATGCCCGACTTCGATGGGGGATTTGCTCGCGGTCTCGAACGCGGGGCGGATAATGCCGCCGAAATCCACATGGTTTGAGCCGAAGTTAAGGTGCGGCCTCTTCGTGCACAGATTCTAACCTGATGTACACGCGCGAGGAGATTCTTGCGTACCGCTGCCCGCGCTGGGACGACTGGCCGAAATTGGATTTGTACATGGACCAGGTCGTCAATCTCATTGAAGAAAGCGTGCGGCTCTTTTACGCGGGAGGCCAGCCCAATCCGGTCACCTCGACGATGATAAACAACTACGTCAAGCGAAAAATCGTGACGCCTTCCAGGAAAAAGAAGTACGGAAGGGACAACATTGCGTATTTTTACGCCGTGTCCCTCTTAAAATCGGCGCTGAGACTCCTTGACATACGCGACGCGATC
>WREB01000311.1 GCA_009779525.1 Defluviitaleaceae bacterium | reverse complement strand
GTGGCCGGCACGGTCGCCGAACTCGCGATGGATTCGTGCGTCTACGACATGTTCAATATCATCATCGTTGAGATAATGGGGCGAAACGCCGGCTGGCTCACCGCCTCGTCGGTGCTTGCGCGCGAATCGGGGAACGGCGCGCCCCAGCTGATATACCTGCCCGAGCTTGCCTTCGACCCGGACGCTTTCATCGAAAAAGCCGCGCTTTACATGGATAAAAAACAACTGCTGATCGTGGCGATATCGGAGGGACTTAAAACGGGGGACGGCAAATATTTGAGCGCGTCCGGGCCGAGCGTCGACGGCTTCGGCAACCCCTCGCTCTCGGGCGCGGGAAGATACCTCGAGGCGCTGGTCAAAGAAAGGCTCAAATGCAAGGTGAGAAACATCGAGCTGTCCCTACTGCAGCGCGCCGCCGGGCGCCTGGCGTCCGGTACGGACATAAGCGAGGCCGTCGAAATAGGGGCGGAGGCGGTCCGCGCCTATTTGCGCGGCGAAACCGCGGTGATGATGGCGTTCAAGCGGATCTCGAACGACCCGTACCTGGTCGGGTGCGAATCCGTTCCGGTCGAAAAATGCGCCGGGCTCGAGCAAAACGTCCCGCTCGAATGGATAAAGGACGGCTGCGACGTGAACGGAGAGATGGTCGAATACCTTAGGCCGCTTGTGATGGGAAACGCTAAGCACTTCGAGGCGGGCGGCGTTCCGCAGTACTTCAGGTTTGATAAAACTACCGTTTGACCGGAGGCGGCGATGCTATCGATTAAAAACGTGAGCAAGACATACGGGAAAAGCCCGGCGAAGGCCGTCGACGACATTTCGATAGAAATCGGCGGGGGGCAGATATTCGGGTTCATAGGCCCGAACGGCGCGGGCAAGACCACAACGATAAAGATGATAACCGGGATCCTCGCCCCCGACTGCGGAACGATCGAAATCGACGGGCACGACATAAAAAATGATCCGCTTGGCGCAAAAAAATCGTTCGGCTACGTTCCGGACTCGCCCGACATGTTCCTTCGCCTAAAGGGGATCGAATACTTAAACTTCATCGCAGACATGTACGGCGTAAACTCTGACGACAGGAAGGAACGCATAGCCGGCCTCGCCGAAACTTTTGAGATGACGGGCCCGCTCAACGCGAAAATTCAAAGCTACTCCCACGGGATGAGGCAGAAGATCGTCATTATCGGCGCGCTTTTAAACAAGCCGTCCTTTTGGATACTCGACGAACCTATGACGGGGCTTGACCCGAGGGCTTCGTTTCAATTAAAGGAACTTATGCGGGAGCACGTCTCTTCGGGCAAGTCGGTATTCTTCTCGACGCATATCCTCGAGGTCGCGGAAAAGCTCTGCGACAAGATCGCGATAATAAACAGGGGCAGGATCGCCTACCTCGGCGGCTTGGAAGAATTGAAATCCGATCCGGGACTTAGCCTCGAGGATATTTTCATGGAGGTAACCTCGGTTGGTTAAGACCCTTTCGCTCGCTTCCGCGCTGCTTAAGAACGCGGGCTCGCCGTTTGACGTAAGGTTTGGGAAAAAGAAGGGCCGGATCGCGCAGGCGTCCATCTATCTGTTATTGCTGCTAGGCCTGCTTCCGATACTCGCGGGCCTTTTTATCGTCTACCGCGAAATGTACGGCCTTTTCGCGCCGACCGGGGACCTGGCGTACGCGACGGGCACGATGCTTAACCTCCTGTGCGTCGTGATCTTCATCTTCACGCTGTTTTCGGCCCCGTCGATCTATTATTTATCGAAGGACGTCGGGTTTTTGCTGCCGCTGCCGATTCGACCCGCGCAAATCATCGGCGCGAAGTTTATCGTTTCGCTTGTCTACGAATATGTGTTCGCGCTTTTTTTGCTCGCCCCGATGTACGCCGCCTACGTCGTAAAAATGCCCGCGCCCGCGCTGACGATAAACATGGCGCTCGCGTTCGCCGCGCTGCCGGTCGCGCCGATGGTTTACGCGACCGTAATCGTGATGCTTTTGATGAGGCTTTCCGGCTTCGGTAAAAACAGGGACGCCTACAACATGGTCGTCGGCGTCGCCGCGATATGCTTCGGCCTTGCGGTGACTATGTACAGTTCGAATTTAAACCTCATCACGACCGAGCAGGTCGTTTCGATGGTCGACGGCAACAGGGGCGCGCTCGGCGCCCTAAAGTCGATATTCCCCGGAAGCGTCTACGCGGGGCGCGCGATAGCCGACGCCGATTTTTTAGCGCAGGCGGCCGATCTTTTAATTTCGGCGCTGACCGCCGCGGCCTTTATCATGCTTGCGCAGCTTATTTACTTTAAGGGCGTAGTCGGCGTATCCGAATCGAACGCGCCGCAGGGCAGGATGACCCGCGAGGGGATCATGCGCGGCGCCTATGAGCGGAAAATCCTCCCTTCCTATTTTATGAAGGAAATACTGACGCTTGTAAGGAGTCCCGTCGCTTTCTTAAACTGCGTGCTTATCGTTTTCATACTCCCGCCCCTGACGGCGGCGCCGATGCTTATGAACATGGGCGGCGCGGGGGCCGATCTCGGGTTCAATTTATCAATCGACTTCAGCGACCCGAGGGTTTTTGCTGTGGCGATGTCGGTCGCGGCGGCGGCCGGGCTTTTGATGTCGTCGGTGGCGATGGCGGCGCCGACCTCGATTTCGCGCGAAGGCTCGAACTATATATTCATGAAGTACATACCGGTCCCGTACGCGGCACAGATCGAGGCGAAGGCGCTTTGCGGCGCCGCCATAGGAGTTTTGGGTTCGGCGTTTCTGGCTTTGATGTCGG
>WREB01000310.1 GCA_009779525.1 Defluviitaleaceae bacterium | reverse complement strand
AGGCGGAGATCGCGTTCGAAAAAAATGAAGCGGAGCGCCGCGCCGATCCGGCGCCCGTAGCGGCGAAGGCGTTCGAGGACTTTTTTTTGGAAATCGACGCCGATTATTTTTACTTAGCAAACATCAGCCGGATGTCCGAGTTCGAAGGGCTACGGCACTTCGAAAATTTCGTGGACCAAAAAACTACTGGCAAAACCATATCGCATGAGTTCGTTTCGGCGGACGGAACGGATCGGCGCAGGTACGCCGTGTGCGCGGACGGCGAGGTTTTCGCGGAATTTTCGCTTTATAAAAGCGCGGCGGGTTCGGGCGCTTCCGTTTGGGAATTCGAGCGCGCCGGAATGTTTATCGACCGCTACCTCGAGCCTTTCGACGTGCTCGTCCCGGAGGGATGCGCCGTCTATCTCAACGGGATTTTGGTTACGGGGGGTTACGCTTCAGGTAACGAGACGCCCTCGGCGTACGAGGGCGCACATACGCGCTACCGGATCCAGGGGCTGCTTTTCGAGCCGGAAATAAACGCGGTATTACCTGACGGCGCCGAGGCAAGGCTTTACTACGACGCGCAAAGCAACGCGTACAGGCAGCGGGATAAGGCGGCGACGGCGCAAGTTTTATCTGGAAGCCGGCTGTTTATTAACGGCGCCGAGGCTGGAGATGAATTGATTGTTAGCGAACGGATCGCGACCGGCGAAACCGAACGTCTTGGCATTTATTACCGGCTGTACCGGGTGAGCGGAAGTTTCGGAGAAATAAGCATGACGGTCGTCGACGGATTCGGCAAAGAGACCGCGCTTGACGGCGAAGACGACGTTTTTTTACAGCCGATCGAGTATGACGCAAAGCTCGAAAATGAATACGGCGCGTTCGCCATTGAGGCCGCCAAAACTTACGCGGCCTACATGACGAACGATTCGAGCATGTCCGAAATCAACAGGTATTTCGCGCGAGGGACCCCGACTTACGACGGGATCCGCACATCCGAAGTCATTTGGTACACAAAGCACGAGGGCTACAGGTTTGAGAACGCGCGCGCCTCAAGCTTCTACCGCCACGACGAAGAGACTTTTTCTTGTCGCATCACAATGGACCACTACGTCGTCAGGACGCAGGCGGACACCAGGCATTTCCCGCTTGACTTCACCCTTTTTATTAAGGATTACGGCGGGACCGCTCTGGTGTCCGGGTTATCGGGCAACAATTAAACGGGCTACCCTATCTTTCGTAGCACTCCACGATTTCGCCTATGTACATGAAATGGAAATCGTTTTGGTAAAACTGTTTGACGATGCTTTGCTTAAGCAGCGTCGCCTCCATTTGCTGCGCCAGATTTATTTTGCATTCGTAATACAGGCTGCAGCCGCCGACTATCGGGCACTCCACCGATTTCGCCCGTTCGAACTTTACTATTTTGCTTTTGTCGATCGACCTGCCCGACTCGGTCCCGCAGACGTTCAGCTCTTCGCGCAGCGCGCCGCCGAACGGAACGCTTACCGTGAAGCTGTCGGCGCCCGCGACGAGCAGTTCGTTTGTGTAGCGCTGCGGGCGCACCACCGTGATAAACTGCGGCTTGTTCCACATGAAGCCGACGAAGCCCCAGGAAACGGTCATCGCGTTGGGGCCGGAGGGCCCCCTTACCGAAAGGAATCCGCCGTGCGTCGAAAATTCGCGCATTCCTTTTTCAAGCGCAAGGGTAAAATCCGCCATTATAATCCGCCTTCCTACCAGGTGATGCTATCCGGATCGTAGCCGTAGCCGGCGCAACCGGTCAGGCCCGCCAGGTACCCGATGTCTTCGTTCTCAAGCTCGAAATCGAACACTTGGGTGTTTTCGGCAATGCGCGAAGGCGTCACGGATTTCGGCAGCGGAAGATAACCCTGCTGCAGGCTCCACCTGATGCAAACCTGCGCGACGGTCCTCCCGTATTTTTTCGCCAGCTTCGCTACTTCGGGCACCTCGAAGATTTTGCCGACGCCAAGCGGGCTGTAGGCTTCGATTAAAATGTTTTTCGACTTGCAATACTCCACGGTCTCGGTCTGCGGGTCGCCCGGACAGAGGTGGATCTGGTTTATCATCGGGGCAATCTTTGCCGTCTCAAGCACCGCCTCGATGTGGTGCGGCTTGCTGTTGCAAAGGCCGATCGCCCTTATTTTGCCCGCTTCGTACAACTCCTCGAACGCCCTCCAGGTTTCCTGCAGCGCCTTTCGCCAATGGTCGCGGACGTTTATCGGGTTCGGCCAGTGGACGAGGTATAAGTCGAGCGTTTCGATCCCGAGGCGCTCCATGCTTTTTTTAAACGTCGCCATCGTGTTTTCGTAGCCGTGCTGCCCCGTCGGAAGCTTCGTCGCGATGAACAGATCCTTCCTGTCTACGCCGCTTTGGCGTATCCCCTCGCCGACGCCTGTCTCGTTGCCGTAGGCCGCGGCGGTGTCGATGTGGACATAGCCGGACGAAAGCGCCGCCTTGACCGGGTTGATGACAGTTTCGCCCTCCGGTATCTGCCAGGTCCCGAACCCGACGCAGGGTATCTTCACTCCGTTGCAAAGCGTGTACGTGTCCTTAAGCGATTTCATTTTCTCCCCCTCATCTGTTTTCCAAAAACGTAAGTTCGTCCGCGCTAAGCGCGATTGCCGCCGCCTCGAGCGTCTCGTCGAGCTCCCGCTCGCTCGCCGCCCCGACGATCGGGTAAACCGGAAACTTTTGGTTGAGTATGTACGCGATCCCGATCTGCGGGACCGAGACGCCTTTTTGCGCGGCCAGCTCCCTCGCGCGGTCCACCCTCGCGAAATT
>WREB01000309.1 GCA_009779525.1 Defluviitaleaceae bacterium | reverse complement strand
TTCGCGCTCACGTCAAGCTGCATGCCGCCGATGCTGTCGCGCATCCGCGTGTCGGCCTTTTTGTTTTCGATGTTGATGTAGTCGATATAGCCCATCCTGCCGGTGCGGAGCGCCTCGGCGAGCGCCTTCGGCACGTCGGCTTCGGCCTCGACGACTTTCGCCCTCATCTCCTGCGTCGCGGCTTTCATTTCCTGTTCGCGCGCGACCGCAAGCGCGCGGCGCTCTTCGGCCTTCGCCTGCGCGATCTGCTTGTCGGCCTCGGCCTGCTCTATCTGCAGCTGCGCCCCGATGTTTCTGCCGACGTCGACGTCCGCTATGTCGATCGAGAGTATCTCGTACGCGGTCCCCGAATCGAGCCCCTTTTCAAGCACCGCCTTCGAGATCCTGTCGGGATTTTCGAGCACCTCTTTATGGGTGATCGAGGAACCGACCGTCGAGACGATTCCCTCGCCGATTCTGGCTATTATGGTCGCCTCGCCCGCGCCGCCGACAAGGCGCTGTATGTTGGTGCGAACGGTGACCCGCGCGATAACCTTGACTTCGATTCCGTTGAGCGCGACGCCCGAAATCCAGGGCGTTTCGATCACCTTGGGAGTCACGCTCATCCTCACCGCCTCGAACACGTCGCGGCCCGCCAAATCGATCGCCGCCGCCCGTTCGAACGGCAGGTCCATGTTGGCGCGGTGCGCCGCGATCATAGCGTTGATGACGTTGTCGACCCGGCCGCCCGAAAGCAGGTGCGACTCGAGCTGGTTTATCGGGACGGGGATGTTCGCCTTCGTAATTTTTATTAGCGGCTTAACGATGTGGTCGGGCCTGATCCGCCGCAGCCGCATCCCGATCAGCGAGAAGATGCTGACCTTGACCCCCGCGGAAATCGCCGAAACCCAAAGCCCGACCGGGACGAAACTGAACAATATCGTCAGTATAAAAATAGCGGCGACTAAAACAATTATCAATATCGGTCCTATTGGCATATTATTCCCCTTTTCCGTTTTCGCTTGATTCGCGCACCACGATCTTGCCGTCCGTTATCCTGTCGGCCACAACTCTCGCGCCTTTGTCCAAGTACGGGCCGTCCGAAGTGACTTCCATTACCTTCCAACCGAAATCGACCGTGCCGAAAGGCCTAAGCACCGTCCGGACGACGCCCTCCATTCCGACGAACGCCGATATGTCGCCGCGCATCGGCGCGTCGTCGTTTAGCGTTTCGCTTAGCACGAGGTTCCCCTGCAGCTTCCGGCGCTTTATAAAGAAATAGAACATGCAGCCGACTGCGACAAGGAGCAAAACTTCCGCCGCAACTATTACCCAGCCGTAGGGCAGATAGACGACCGCGATCACGGCGGCGGCCACCATCAGCGCGATTCCGGCTATGCCGAACACGCCGAACCCCGCGAGAAACATCTCGACGATAAGACAAGCGAGCCCGGCGGCCAAAACAATCAAGCAAACGCGTAGCATCAGGCGCCTACCTCCCCGCGCGTGCTAATCTTCCTTTTTTTCGATGGCGTCCTTCGGAGCGGGCGTCGTCTTTGGCGCCTTGATTCCAAGCACGTCAGTCTTCTGCACCGGTATCCTGATCCCGCGGTTGGTCCCGAACTCGATTATGAAGCAATCCTCGCCGACGTCCGCGACCCTCCCGAAGAACCCGCCGGTCGTCACCACGTTGTCGCCCGTCTTTATCGAGGACTGCATTTCCTTCATTTTTTTGTCGCGCTTGCGCTGTGGGCGCATCAATAAAAAGTACGCGCCGACGATTATCACCGCGTAAATCAAAACCATGACTATCGGATTGCCGAAAAGCCCGGGCGCGTCCTGCGCGGAATTTGCCGCCGGAGTCGCGACAGCCTCCGCAATGTCGCCCACGGCGTCGGCCACCGCGCCGCCACCCCCGGCAGATTCGTCGCCTAAGATCGTGCTCAAATTCCCGCTTAACACCGCGATAAAACGCCAAAGCATATAAACTCTCCGATCGATTGGAATAAAGGCGGCTTAAGCCGCGCGTTTCAATTCTTCCACACGGCGCCGGAGTTGTCAAATGAAATCGGTGTTTACGCAGTGCCTGGCGGCATTTAGGAACGGACGTTGACGCGGGCGCCAAACCGCGCTACATTTGTCGAGCGTATTATTATTTGCGTATGATTTGCTTTATATGGAAAACGGTCGGTCCCGGATAAATAAAGGAGGATTCCTAAATGGGCAGTACGACGATCGGTTGGGCTTCGCGCGAAGTCAGCACGAACGACCCGGTAAACCTGCCGGGCCAGATGTACGAACGCATCTCGGAAGGCGTGCGCGACCCGCTATATTTAAGCGCGCTTTACGTAAGCGACGGGAAAGATTCGGTCATTTTCGTATCGGTCGATTCGCTCATGATATCCGCCGACCTTCCGGATGAAATAAAGCGGCTTGTCACGGAAAGCAATCCGGAGGTCCCGGTTGATAAAATAATTTTTAACGCGACGCATACGCACGAATCGCCTTCTCACGACGGGACAGGCGCAAAATACCGGCGTCTTTTAACTTCAAAGGCGACTGAGGCGATATGCGAGGCGTTCGGAAGTGCCAAGCCCGGCGGGATCGCATACGGGTACGGTTTCGCAGTGACCGGCCACAACAGGCGCGTAATATTGAACGGAGTCGCGGTCATGTACGGCGAAACGAACGCCAATACGTTCGCCAACTACGAGTCCGGCGCCGACAGTTTCGTCAACCTCATGTTCACGCTCGATACAAACGGCGAATTGACCGGAATCGTCATAAACGTCTCGTGCCCTTCGCAGTGTTCG
>WREB01000308.1 GCA_009779525.1 Defluviitaleaceae bacterium | reverse complement strand
GGGGCCTTGAGAATCACGGGACGCGGGAGCTTTTGAGGGAGACGTTCGGGGGCTGAGATGGCAAAAGGCGGGTTGGCGAAAAGATTTTCAATAATATTCATAATCGCGGCCTTCGCCGCGGCGGCTTCGATAATCGCGTGGAAGTTTGGGTCGGAAATGATTTTTATAGCGGCGGTGATTGCGGGATTTGCCGCGGTAAGTATTGGCGCCGCCGCGGCGATGCGCTCCGTCCAAAATTCGCTCGGCCGCCTGACCGATCGCGTCGAGGCTTGCGCGAAGGGCGGCGAACCGCGGTTTGAAACGGATGATTCGGGTGAGTTTGGAAAGCTTGAGGGCGCCATATCGCGCTTCGCCGCTGCCAACGAAAAGTTTGCTTGCGAAATCTCCTTGCTCGCGGAACGGCACAGATCAGGCGAAATTGCCGCTTCGCTAAACGAAAAGGATTACGAGGGAAAGCTCAGGACGGCGGTCGCAGGTATAAATAAGGCGGTTAAGGCGCACGGCGGCGAATTTGTCGAATTGAAGACGTTTATTTCGCAGCTTGGGCGGGGAAACCTGAGCGCGAAGCTTAACGCGATGCCCGGCGCAAAAAGGCAGATGAGCGACGAGGCGGAAAACCTGCGCGAGACGCTCAAGGCTTTTTGCCAAAAAATCATCCGCGCGTCCGAAGCGATGTCTTGCGGCGTTTTCGATTCAAGACCGTCGGAGAATAGTTTATCAGGCGATTTCGCGCGGGCCGCGTCAACGCAGGACGCTTCGGCGGGAACGCTTGGCAAGGCGCTTGACGAAATTACCTTAGCGCTTTCGGCGACCGCGCAGTGCGACTTTACGCGGACCGCGGCGGGCGGCGCAAGGGGCGCGCTTGTTCCGGTCAGAAACGCGGCGGCGGAAATAAATATGAGATTCGGCGATTACGCGAGGGATATCGCAAACGCGCTTAATTCGATAGAGAGGGGAGCGGCGCCCTCGAAGGAATACGTCGGCGCCTTCGCGCCGGTCAAGGAAGCGCTGCTTCGCGTATCGAAGGAATACAAATCGATTGCCTCCGCATCCAAACCGTCGTTTATCGCAAACGCCCGGCCGCTTCAAAGGCCGGCCCGCGATATAAGCGCCGCCCCGGCGGAAACAAAAAAACCGGCGCCTTCCGGTCCCAACCAATTTATTTCGGCCTCGCCGCAGCTCCATAAACAGACGCTAGTCGCGCCCTCGGCCGCACACGTCTACGACGCGAAGGATTTCGGAAAATATTAATCGTCATTGCGGGCTTATTTGCCGGTGCGGGTTTATTTTCGGTGCAGGTTTATTTATAATTGCAAGCTTTTTTTATCATTGCGGGCCTGGCCCGCAATCCCCTCAACTTTTACGCCGGCTTCATTCGACGAACACTGCCGAATACCAATTCTGCCTTTCAAATTCGTCCTTCAGCACTCCGATGGGCATGCCTAGCCTTCGGACTGTTTTGAAGACGTCCACCCCGACGCTGTGGAACGCCGGCCGCGCCTTGACCGGATTGCGGCAGGGTTTGCAAAGCGCCAGCGCGCAGCCGCAGCTCGCGTCATTCGATCCGGTCCCGCCCGTTTCGCACAGGCCGCAGTCGCTGAGCGAAAACGCGAAGTAATATCCGTCGTAGAAGCACGCCCGCTCGATCTCGAAAGAAACCTCCTGGCTCGTTTTTTTGTCGGCGCAGCCTATGATTATTCCCCATTCGTACCTTTTTAATATGCGTTCGTAATCCTGCATCGAAAGCGGAGACTTTTGGTTGGGGCAGGTGTGCATCATGCCGTAACTCGCGCAGCCGAAGACGCATTTTAATACGACGCGCTCGTCGAACGCGACGTCGCCAATCCCAAAGCGCGCGGCCCGATCGGCGCCAAGCTCAATTGCCTTTTTCGCGTAGTCCATCGCCAACCTACCTGTAGTAGTTAAGTATCGCCTGCGCCGTCGCTTCCGCGAGCCTGTCCTGCTCGCCCTCGTTTATGAGCCAGGCGAAGTCGTCTATGTTGCACATGAAGCTCGCCTCAATTATTACCGAAGGCGCCCACGAAGGCCTGCAGACGTAAAAGTTCGACTGGTTCGAGACCTGCCTCCTCGTCGTCCCCGGGTTTATCGTAAACAGATCCCTCATCAGCAAATCGGCGAGCGGTTTGCTTGAAACGTTCCTGTACCAGACGGTTATCCCGCGTATGCTTGAAGCGTCCGTCGTCTCGGCCATGCTGTTCGCGTGGATGGAGATGAACATGTCGGGCCTTGCCTTCCTGCTCGTTTCGGTGCGCTCGTGCAGCGTGTAAAAAACGTCGGTCGTTCGGATAGTCGTGACGTTCGCGCCAAGCTGCGCCAGCCGCAGCGAAAGCCGCCTCGCGTTCGACAGATTTATCGCCTTTTCGGGCATCGCGCCCCCCATCATCCCAAGCGCGCCGGAGTCGTTGCCGCCGTGGCCCGCGTCTATGACGAAGCTGAAGCCCGCGAGCGGTTTTTCGCCCGCCGACAATGTTTTTCGCTTCTTAAGGTGCAGGCGCAGCTCGCCGCCCTCCCGGCTTACGTAAAATCCCTCGAGCTTCGCGCCGTCGCGAAGCGTCAGCACGTAGCAGGGCGTCGCCTTGTCGCGCGCGATCCGCACCGCCTGAAAAATCCCGATCCCTGTTGCGAAATTCATCGAATGGCCGGGCGCCGTTTGGTGCATCCCGAACCTGACCGTTAGTTCCCTTCCGGTCGCGTCTAGGTATACGTCGAGCGCCGCGAACGACTGAGCCTTCCATACTATCATGTCCTCGCTCGTTCCCTGCACGTACCTTCCGTCCG
>WREB01000307.1 GCA_009779525.1 Defluviitaleaceae bacterium | reverse complement strand
TTTCCATGCCGCCGGCTTGCAATCGCAGTCGCAGCCGCAATCCTCCGGGTTCCAGTAATTGGTTACGACCGGGCAGCTCCAGCTGAGGACGAAACGCAGGCTTCCGGTTTCGCCGGGGGCGAGCGTAACCGACGCGGCAAGCGTGGCGACGTCGTCGCGACCCGACTCCGCGCTTTCGTATTCTCTTTGCCTGATTTGCCCGGGCGAGGTGAAATCCATCCAGTACACGGCGAGATTGTCGTACCAATTTCCGCGGTACCAGTACAGCTGGCAGCGCGCGCCTACCGCGTCGGTCGCAATGGTAACGTCCCCGCCGCCGATTTCGTTTTTATCGCCGTCGCCGGATAAAAAAACCGAGGTTTTGCCGTTGTCGACGCAAAACGAATGCAGTCCCCCGCCCTTCGCGTACATGTTCGCCGCGGAAAGCGCCGCGGTGTACTCAAGAACCTCCGGCGAATCGTTCGTAAACTCCACGGTAAAAAACGCGGCGGGGATGCTTGAGTTTAACTCGTCGCTTGGGACGAAGGGATTGAACGCGGTCAGGCTGACTTTTGCCGGAAACTTATCGTCCGAAAAATCCAGCTTCGCGATCGGAAACTCTCCGGTGAAGCGGCAGTTTCTAAAATGCGGAAGACCGGAAAGCGCGGTCCGATCGACGCCCGAGCCGAACGCCGCGTAAATTCCGTTTCGAAACGAGCCTGTGTACGGCGGGGGCGCGTCGCCGTTTAGCACGCGCGAGTCGACCACCGTTCCGGCCTTTTCTGCCTTCACCGCGAAATGCGAAAACTTCATGTTGGAACCCTTGTTGGGCTTGTTGAATATTTCGGCGTCGACCAGCCTGCCGTTTCCGGCAAGTCCAATGCAGCCGGTCCCGATGCCTCCGAGCGGAAAACTTATCTGGCTTGCCGTTTCGTTTTCGTAAACCATCGCGCATCTCCTTAGAAAATGCCATGCGCAGTTATTTTACGATATAATCGGAAATATTAAAATAAATCGAACCGGGAGGAAGTCATGAGCGTAATGTCCGGAATCACCAGGCTGACGGAAGGCAGGACGCGGCTTTTTAGCGCGGAGAACGTGTACGGGCACAAGGGACGCGGCGGGATGGCCGAACTGACCGAGGCGCCCCAAAAGGAGGTCGCGCAGATCGGCCAGCTGTGGGACGGGCCTAACAAATGCGCGCGCGAGCTCGGCGTCAAGTATAAGGTGAGGCCGTGCATAACGCTTGCCGCGGGAGCGGAGACGATTTTAATGGACGCCCTGGGTCCGGGCCGCGTGACCCACATATGGATCACGATGGACGCGAGCAAGCACCGCGACGTGATCCTGCGGATGTATTGGGACGGCGAGTCGTCTCCAAGCGTCGAGTCGCCGGTCGGCGATTTCTTCTGCTGCGGCTACCCGAAGGCGGTGAAGATCACCTCGATACCGATAAACGTGAATCCGTCCGCCGGCATGAATTCCTATTTTCCGATGCCGTTTCGAAAGTGCGCTAGAATCACCGTCGAAAACACCGCGCCGGTTAACTTAAGCGGCTTCTTTTACGCGATAAGCATGGACGAGGACTTAGTCGCGCCGGACGAGGCGTACTTCCACGCGAAGTTCAGGCGCACAAACCCGCTGCCCTACGGGGAGGATTATTTGATTATCGACGGAATAAAGGGGAAGGGCCATTACGCGGGGACGCAGATGTCGTGGCAGCAGAACAGCCAGGGCTGGTGGGGCGAAGGGGAGTTTAAGGCGTTCATCGACGGCGACGGCGAGTTTCCCTCTTACTGCGGGACCGGCACGGAGGATTACTTCGGCGGGGCGTGGTGCTTCAACGACAACTTCAGCGCGCCGTTTTTAGGCTACCAGGATTTGACCGAGCAGGGGTTCTTCGGGGAGAAGCGCCCGAAGCTTTCGTCAGGCAGCAGGCACACGATGTACCGCTTCCACATACTCGACCCGATCCGCTTCCACAGCGATTTCAAGGCGACGATGCAGGCGCTCGGCTGGAGGCAGGAGAGCCGGTACCTTCCTTTGATGGACGACATCGCCTCGGTCGCCTACTGGTACCAATCCGAGCCGCACAATGAGTTCGAGCCGCTTGGGAGCAGGAACGATTTGGAAGTTATTTGACCGGCAAGTAAGTTTCATAGTCCGCGCCGCGTCTATCGATTTGCCGAAACAAAAATTTAATTTTTATTTAACCGATTTGCAACATGTTAGGCCCTCTCTGGGGTACTTATATAGGGAAGGTTTACTTTAACCGCCTAACAGAGAGGGGAATGCGCATGTTAGACCGCGGCATCTTCGGGCGCTTCGGCGAGGAAGAGGAAACGCGGCGTCACGGGTTAAATGCAAATCCGTCGCCCGGCTTCGACTTGGACGATGACGACGAAGCGGAAGAAAAACTGCTTGACGAGGAATACTCGGATCCGATTTACGACATTAACTACGACGACTTGGATTCGCTGTATTACGAGGAAATCTTATACCCGCCCCACGAGTTTGAATGCGGCGCCGAAGAAGAAAATGATTTGGATATGCCGCGGGATTTTGAATGCGACGAAGACGCGCAGCCGGACCTGGAGGATTTTAAAGAACCGCTTGGTTTCGACGGATACGGGCACGAGTCGCCGGACCTGGAAAATTTTAAAGATCCGCTTGGTTTCGACGGATACGGGCACGGGCACGAGTCGCCGGACCTGGAGGATTCATATCTGCCGGTCGACTTTGAGGACGACGGGCTGCCCCCGCTTTCCGAAAAGGATTGGGAAGAGATTTGCGGCGACGAGGATGAGGATGACGAATATGATTTAGTCTTCGGGCTAAACT
>WREB01000306.1 GCA_009779525.1 Defluviitaleaceae bacterium | reverse complement strand
GCTTACGGCACCGGAAACGCGACGAACTCAAAAAAACCGGGGCTAACCGACGAATCCGAAAAGTCCAGGGACGTAATATCGCTGTCGACAAAGGCGGAAGATTTTCAAGCGGTGCGGAAGGTGTTAGTCAACGTTCCGGACGTCCGCGCCGACAGGATAAGCCAGGTCGTGGCGAAGCTCGAGTCGGGAAGCTACAGGGTCGACTCGTCGGACGTCGCCGCGAAGATCCTGCAGGGAGCCGAAGGCTGAGCGTACCGCGCGAATTTTGCCGTACCGCACGGAAGCGGCGGCTTGCATTAGTCAAAAAACACGGATGTCAGAAGGACTCTTCCATATTTACAGGAAGGGTTAATTTTATTTAAGGGGCGGCTAATGGCCGGGATGATCGAGCAGCTGCTTGAGCTTATGAACGAACAGGCCTCGAGGTACGAGGACCTGCTCGGCCTTTCTAAGGAAAAACGCGGAGTCATCATCGCGAACGACATCGAGGGCCTGCAGAAGATCACGCACTTAGAAAACATCCTGGTCAGCCAAAACCAAAAACTTGAAAAAAAGAGACAAGGCGTCATCCGCGACATCTCCCAGGTGATGGGCAAGGATGAAACCGAAATGACCCTCGGGGCGCTGATCGGGCTCATGGAGGGCCAAGCCGAACAGGCGGACCTGATAAAAACGGGAAACAGAATCAGGGAGACGCTAAACGAACTTTCGGAACTTAACGGTTGCAACGCCTCGCTCGTAGACAACGCGCTCGACTACATCGAATATTCGCTAAACCTGATACGCTCGGCGGTGGAGCAGGACCCGGGCGTTTACTCGCCGAAAGGCGAACAGCCGAGAAACGAGACCAACATCTTCGACGCGAAGCATTAACTGGGGGTAATCAATGGGAGGCTTCACATCGCTTGCGACGGCGGTCAGCGGAATACGCGCCGCGCAGACGGGGCTTGCGGTAACCGGGCACAACATGGCAAACTCGCCGATCTACGGATACTCGAGGCAGCGCGTGCTCCAAAAAGATTTTTACTACCAAACCGTATCCACGACCCCCTACGGCGTGATGAAGAGGGGCCTCGGGACCGACCTTTTCGCGATCGAGCAAATACGCAACCATTTCCTCGACATAACGTACCGCAACGTAAACACAAAGCTCAATTTCTACACCGTGAAGGCGACCGTCGGCGCGGAGATAGAATCGATGCTAGGCGAAATGCAGGGCGCGTACAACTTCCAGTCGGTCATAAACGACATGTGGGAGGCGCTGCAGGAGCTTTCGAAGCATCCGGACGGAATCGAGACGCGCGACAAATTCCTCGCCACCTGCCATTCGTTCATAACGAAGTCGAACGAGGTTTACAACAGCCTGTTCGACTACCAGCACAGGCTTGACGAACAGATCCGAGACATGGTGAAGGAAATCAACGAGCTGGTCTCGGACATCAACAAGCTTAACGACAAGATCAAGGCGAACGAAGCGGCCGGCGACAACGCGAACGACTACCGCGACGAGCGCAACCGCTGCCTCGACCGCCTCAGCGCTCTGCTCCCCCTCGAATACAAGGAGGACGCGCAGGGCGCGGTCAACATCACCGTCGAAGGGCACCAACTCCTGATACAGGGCAACCAAAACATATTGGGCTTACGGTACTGCGCTAACGGCTACGGCTTCGTCGAACCCGTGTTCACGAGTTCCGGCAAGATCCTTTCCGCCAACACCCCGCCCGACGATTTCGAGTCCCTTTTCAATTACAACAAGACGTTTAACGCCTTCTTCAACAACGACAACGGCGCGCTTAAGGCGCTTATCTACGCGCGCGGCGCGTGCCCCGTCTACTACAACGGGATGGAGGGGCTCTTCGACCCCGAAACGATAAACCCGGACGACCCCGCGAGCGGCGTCTACGTCGCCGACCCGCTGCTTGACCCCGACGCATACAAGCAGCTCAAGGATTACTACGAGGCGGCGAAGTACAATTATTGGATACAGGATTGGAGCGTCAAGTACGCGATGATCCCGCAGGCGATGCAGCAGCTCGATTCCATCGTCAACAGCATCGTCAGGATGATAAACGACGCGGTCGCGCCGTTTGTCGAGGATCCTCCGGGCAGCGGGATCTACGTGAAGGACCCCGACGCACCGTACGACCTGCACGGCAACCAGTCGTACGTAGAAATCTTCACGCGAATCGGGCGCGGCTTCGAGAACCGCTTCGACGAGGACGGCGTCTACATAGGCGAGGAACCCGGCAACTACTATTCGCAGTACAGCATCGGCAACATACGCTTAAATCCGCTTCTGCTCGACACGGAGGGCGGATACAATTACATGGCGTTTTCGCTTTCCGGAGACCGCGAGGATAACATACTCATACTGGAGATGCTTCTCGACCGCTGGAACGATCCCGAGGGCCCTTACGCGATAGAGGTCAACGGGATCAAATACGGGATACAGGACGCGTACCAAAAGTTCGTCGTGCATCTCGGGCTCGAAGTCGAAGAGGCGATCAATTTCGTCAACGCCCAGTCGATCCAGGTGATGGAGGCCGAAAAGAAGCGCGACGCCATCATGGGAGTCTCGATGGACGAAGAGCTAAGCAACATGATGAAATACCAGTACGCGTTCCAGTCGGCGGCGCGGATCCTTAACGTAATCGATTCAATGATAGACACTGTGGTGAACCGGATGGGGAGGTCGGGCCTTTAAGGCCGGACCCGCATTTTAGTTGATTAGGCTTCGGGTTAGATAA
Organism: Defluviitaleaceae bacterium; assembly: GCA_009779525.1. The sequence goes on along the minus strand of WREB01000306.1, from coordinate 95 downwards.
TCGGAAACGGGGTGTAATGTTGCGTTCGTCCTTTTTTGAGTACCATGTCGCGATGTCCGGAATATTCACCGCCCGCGCGAACCTCAACGTCGTGT
>WREB01000305.1 GCA_009779525.1 Defluviitaleaceae bacterium | reverse complement strand
ATTGATGGACGACAACTTTTCGACGATCGTCGACACAATAAAGGACGGAAGGCGGATCTACGACAATATCAAGAAGGCGGTCGGCTACGTCTTCACGATACACATACCGATCGCGCTTTCGTCGCTTCTCGCGCCTGCGCTGGGCTTCGGTTCCGACGGCCTGCTGTTTTTACCGCTGCACGTCGTGCTGCTTGAGCTAATCATCGACCCGACCTGCTCGGTCGTGCTCGAACGCCAGCCCGCCGAGCCCGACATCATGGAGAGGAAGCCGAGGAACCCTCGCGAAAGCCTTGTCAGCGCGCGGCTGGTATTAAAAAGCGCCGCCCAGGGGCTTTCGATTTTCGCGGCGTCGTTCGGCGCGTATTTTTTCATGTCGCAAAAAAACCCCGGCGACGCGGCGCTTGCCAGGTCGATGGGGATTTCGGCGATAATGCTTTGCAATTTATTTTTGATACAGGTAAACGGCTCGGACACGAAATCGGTCGCCTACACCACGCGCCGGCTTGCCCGCGACAAGGCGTTTTGGATCGTCAACGCGGCGACCGCGGCCCTGATATTCGTTTTTCTTTATTCCCCGGCTAACGCCTTCCTCAGGCTCTCGCCCCTTTCGCCGGCGCAGCTGTTAGCGGTGCTTGCCATATCGGCCGCCTCGACGCTCTGGTACGAAATAGTCAAGGCGCTTAAAAGAAGGCGCGCTATTCGCTGACCGGGCCCAGGTCGAAGACGTTGTCGTGAAGTATGTCGGACGGCGTGATCTTTATCGGCTTCTCCGACTCCGCCTCGTAATCCAGGCTGTCGACGAGCGCGTCTACTTCGCCAAGCTTGTCCATCAGCGCGTCTATCTCGCCGCTTTCGATTTCCGTCAGGTACCTGCGGATCAGCTGCTGGTACATTTCCTGGAAATTTTTCACTTCAGACCGCTGGCGCGCGATCAGGTCCTTGACCGTTTGCAACTGCTTCCTGATGCTTTGCCTGTATTCGACTGACTGCGCCTGCGCGTTTTTTATGATGTTGTCGGCCGCCACCTGCGCGCTGATTATCGCGTTTTTGATGGCGTTATCCTTGTCCTTATAGCTCTTGATGACCTGCTCGAGCGTATTGATGTACGCGTCCACTTCCTCCGGATTGTATCCGCGCTTCACGAAATTGAACGTTTCCAACGGGCCATTCCCCTTTCGCCAAGACGTTTTAAATAACACGCGAAATAGTGTAACATGCGTTCGTATAAATGACAAGATTCAAGGGGTTCGGGCGATGGACGGACCGGAAGGTATAATTTTCATGAGGGAAGCCTACGCCGAGGCGCTTGTCGCGTACCGCAACGGGGAGACCCCGGTCGGCTGCGTGATCGAACGCCGGGGCGAAATAATAGCGCGGGCCGCCAACGCGCGCGCCGCCAAAAAAAACGCGCTTTACCACGCGGAGCTTATCGCGCTTAACGCGGCGTGCGAATACGTCGGCGACTGGAGGCTCGACGAATGCGCCATGTACGTGACGGTCGAGCCTTGCCCGATGTGCGCCGGCGCAATCATACAGTCTAGGCTGCCGTTCGTCGCGTACGGCGCTAAAAACGCTAAGGCGGGCTGCGCCGGGTCGGTACTGGACCTGTTCGCCGTCCCCGGCTTCAACCACCAGCCGATTGTCGCGCGCGGCCTGATGGAAGCGGAATGCGGCGAGCTCATGAGTATGTTTTTTAAGGGGCTTAGGGAACGGTGAGGCCGGAGCTGGCGGGCAAAACCGGCGGCGTTCATGTGTCCGCCGACGCGATGCGCGACCTGGAGCTCGACCGCCTGGTCAACTCGTTTTTGCCGGACGCAAGCGAAGCCGGCGCGGACGGCGCGTTCCGCTTCCTGCGGAAATACCTGACATGCGACGCAAATGAGATAACGAAGCGACAAAACATATTTATGGCGCTCGGTTCGGTCGACGGAAGCCTTGCGCAAGCCGAAAAAATCGCCGAAGCTTGGAAGACGCTCGCGCGAAGCTTGTGCGAGGCGGAAAACGCCGCGAGGCCCCTGCTCGCCTACGCGCACAGGCGAAACGCCGCGCGTTCCTACATGCAAAGCGTTCAAATGCTGGCGAAATTGTTTTCGGGTAAAAAAACCGGTTTAGAAAACGACAATGGTCATTACGCCGAAATCTCCGAATATGCGGGCGCCGTACAAAGCGGCGATTTTTATAAACTGGTGGGCGAGTGCCTTGACGCCGCGGACGGCTGCATGACTCCGCCGCGAAACGCCTCGGTCGCTTACAACGTGGACGACAAGGGCAAAGTCGCAAGCTACGGGCTGACCGGCGTAAACAATTTCGCTAAAGACGAGGCGCCCGCGGGGATATTCGGCGCCGGACGCAAGGCGACCGGGCTCGGCGAAGCCGCAATGATAAGGCAAAAGCAGTCTCTCGCGGGCCTCGAAACGTTTTTATTCGAAAAAATCGAAAAAAGATATAAATCGCCGCTTGCCAAGGCATTGAAGATTTTTGGCAAAATTAGCTTCGAACCCCTGCGCGACTGGCTCGACTGGCTCGAGCCCATCTTTTTGTACCGGGCGGGGCTTGCCTTTAAGCGCGGCGTTTACGGCTTGGGGCTTCGCGACTGCGCCGCAAGACCCGAAGGCGAATCTTTTTCGGCGGCAAACATAAGCCACCCCAACTCGGTTTTGGCCGGGAACGCGCCCGTCCCGGTATCGCTAAAATTTAACGCGGGCGACGCCGTCTTCGTCACCGGGGCCAACGGTTCGGGCAAGACCACGGGTTTAAAGGCGCTCGCGCAAAACGCAGTCGTCGCGCAGCTCGGCTTCAACGTGCCGGCCGAAAAATTCTGCTTCGCTCCGCAAAAAAGCTT
>WREB01000304.1 GCA_009779525.1 Defluviitaleaceae bacterium | reverse complement strand
AGCCGGTGATCGCGTAGATCAGCTCGCTTTGCCCGTTGCCTTCGATGCCGGCTATGCAGACGATCTCGCCTTCATGCACTGATATGCTAACGTTATCGAGGACTGCCCTGCCCGAATGGCGGTCGCGAACCGTAAGCCCCCTGGTTTCGAACACGAGGCTTCCTGGCTTTATTTCCGGCTTGTACGTTTGGAACGAAACTTTTCTTCCTACCATCATCGCCGATAGCGTCTCGGTCGTGACGTCCGCGGTATCCTTTGTGCCGACGTTCTTGCCTTTTCGCAGCACCGTGCACCTGTCGGCGATCGCCTTGATTTCATTCAGCTTATGCGTGATGAAGAGTATCGACTTGCCCTCGGAGGCGAGGTGCCGCATCGTCTTCATCAGCTCCTCGATCTCCTGCGGCGTCAGGACCGCGGTCGGCTCGTCGAATATCATAATCTCGTTTTCGCGGTAGAGCATCTTTAATATTTCGACGCGCTGCTGCATCCCGACGGTTATATCGAAAACGCGGGCGTCCGGGTCTATCGCGAGACCGTAGCGCGCGGAAATCTCCATGACTTGCTTGCGCGCGGCCTTGATTTCTAAAATTCCCCTGCGCGTCGTTTCGACTCCCATGATTATGTTTTCTAGCACCGTGAAGTTATGCACCAGCTTAAAATGCTGGTGCACCATCCCGATTCCGCAGCGCTTGGCGTCGTTGGGCCCGTTGATTTGGACTGGTTTGCCGTGCAAAATTATTTCACCTTCGTCCGGCCTGTACAAGCCGAACAGGATACTCATGAGCGTGGACTTGCCGGCCCCGTTTTCGCCGAGCAGCGCGTGTATCTCGCCCTTCCTAAGGCCGAGCGTTACGCCGTCGTTTGCGATTACCCCGGGAAACTTTTTGGTGATTTCGCGCATTTCGATGATGTTTTCCAACCGCGTCACCTTTCAGGTATTAAAAAGGGGGAAGCACCGTGATGCTTCCCCCTTCGTTCGCTTAAATCAGGAAACCTCCGTAACGACAACTTTGGAATAATTGATTCCCGAGGTCGCGACGCTTCCGTCCGTCGTATTTTCGTCCGCGACGACCGTAACCGTACGGTTTACCAATTTCGCGAAGATCGCATCGTAATCGGATTGGCTGAACGTCTTGAATTTCGAGGTCTCCATCGGAAGGCCGACTCCGTCCCTCGCCGCGTCGAAAACCAAGTTTTGCCCGCCCGGGAAATTGCCCTGGTGGTACGCCTTCACCGCGTCGTAAACCGACGCCTGCAGGCCCTTCATCGCGGAGGTGATAACCCTTGGAGACGATACGGACTGGTCGACGTCGACGCCAATCACGAGGGCGTTTGCGGCTTCGGCCGCGGCGTCAACTGAAAAGAACACCGCGCCTCCCGCCGCGAAAATCGCCTGGGTTCCGCTGTTGTACCAGGACGCGGCTTTCGCTTGAACGTCCGGGGACGCCACGAAATCGCCGGTGTAATGGTAGTAAAGCTCTATCGCGCCGTCGGCGAGCCCCATTTCCTGCGCCGCGTATTCCGCGCCCTGCAGGAAGCCGTAGCCGAAGCGGATGACCGGCGGGACCGCCATTCCGCCCATGAAGCCGAGCTTGGTGAATCCGTCCTTTACGGCGGCGTAGCCGGCAAGGAAGCCGGACTGTTCCTCCGCGTAGGTGATTCCGACCGTCCTCGGCCCCGTTACGAAGCTTGACCACGACGCGTCGTGCGGCGTTCCGTCGATTAAGACGAAGTAAGTGTCCGGATGCGTTTCCTGCGCGATGTAGATGGGCGTTTCGAAAAGGAATCCCGGCGTCACGACTAACTTTGCGCCGCCCTTAATCGCGAGGTCGATCGTCGCGAGGTAGGAATCGTCGCTTTGCTCGGCCGGTTGATAATATTGGTGGGTGATTTTGGCTTCCTCGGCGAACTTTACGAGGCCCTCCCACGAACCCTGGTTGAACGATTTGTCGTCGATGGTCCCCTTGTCCGTCACGAGCGCGAGGTCGAACTTGCTTCCTCCCCCGCACGCCGCCGAAACCATCAGGACCGCAGCCATCAGCGCCGGCATTAATTTTTTCATTTGATTTCCTCCTTTATATTATCAGGCCCGAACCCGTCGGGCAGCAGCTGACCGAGCGTGCGTTTTATAACGTCTTTCCCGTCGGTTATTAAAATGACAAACGTATCCGGGTTGCAAAATTCGCGCATCACCTGCCTGCACAACCCGCAGGGGAACGCGAACGAATTGGCGCCTTCCCTCCAGCCCGCGACCGCGATCGCCTTAAGTTCGCGCCGGCCATCCGAAACGGCCTTAAATATCGCGACGCGCTCCGCGCAGACCGTCGGGGAAAACGCCGCGTTTTCGATGTTGCAACCGGCGTAGACGCTCCCGTTAGAATCGAGCAGCGCCGCGCCGACTAAAAACCCGGAATACGGGGCGTACGCGCGCTTCCTTGCTTCGACAGCCTCGCGGACGAGCGATTCAAACGGGCTGCCTTCGCCCGTCAATATCCCGAAGTTCCGCCGCCGGCAAGGATCGCGACCGCGGAACTCGTTCCGAGCCTCGCGCAGCCCGCTTCGATGAAGGCAACCATGTCCTCGCGCGTTTTTATCCCGCCCGCCGCTTTTATCGCGACGTTTTTGCCTATGTGCTCCCTAAATAGCGCGACGTCGTCAAGGGTCGCTCCCGCCGCACCGAAACCGGTCGAAGTCTTGATGAAATCCGCCCCGGCCGAGGTGACGCGCTTGCAAAGCTCGATTTTTTCGTCCCTCGTCAGGCAGCATGTCTCTATAATAACTTTTAAAATCTTTTTGCCCGCGATTTTTTTGAGCGAAGCGATTTCGCCCTCGATTTTTTTGAACCTGCCGTTT
>WREB01000303.1 GCA_009779525.1 Defluviitaleaceae bacterium | reverse complement strand
GCGTTTGCGAGAAAACGAGATCAGCCAGCGAAGCCCAAGCGCCTGCCTCCTGTCGGGGCGGATCTCGACGGGGACCTGGTATGTCGCGCCCCCCACCCTTCGCGCCTTTACCTCGAGCATAGGCATGATGTTGTTCATCGCCTCCTCGAACACTTCCATCGCGGGCGCGCCCCGCTTTTCGGCGACTTTCTCGAACGCGCCGTAGACAATTCTTTGTGCGACGCCCTTTTTCCCGTCCAGCATGACCGTGTTGATAAGCTTCGTCACGATCTTGCTTTTGTAAAGCGGGTCCGGGAGGACGGAGCGTTTTGCTACATGGCCTTTACGCGGCACGATGCTTCCCTCCTTAACATGAATTAATTCAAAGGTACTCGTGCGTTCCGCATTCAATGCGTTACACGTTCGCGCCGGCGTCTATATGTCACGCACAGCGCATTTTTTTAGGTTTTCTTCGGGCGCTTCGCGCCGTATTTACTCCTCGCCTGTCCGCGTTTCGCGACTCCCGCGGTGTCGAGCGTCCCCCTGATGATGTGGTAGCGGACGCCGGGCACGTCCCTGACGCGGCCGCCGCGGATTAAAACGACGCTGTGCTCCTGCAGGTTGTGGCCCTCGCCGGGAATGTAGCACGTCGCCTCCATTTGGTTGGAAAGGCGCACCCTCGCGATCTTGCGAAGCGCGGAGTTGGGCTTCTTGGGCGTCGCGGTCTTGACGTACGTGCAGACTCCGCGTTTTTGCGGCGAAGCCTGGTCCGTCTGCCGGCCCTTCACGGTGTTGAGTCCTTTTTGAAGCGCCGGGGCCTTCGTCTTCTTGCCGACCGACTTGCGCCCCTTCTTGACGAGCTGGTTGAACGTAAGCATGATTCACCTCCTTTAAGTGGGCTTAATTTAAAAAGCGGGCGGCAGCCCGCGATATAACGTCGCATGATATCATTAAGCGCCGCGTAAAGTCAAGGATTATAATACGCGGGTGTTTTATGCACGGCTACTCGACGCCGATATAGATGCTTGGAAAGCTTTCCCATCCCGAACTGAAGCCGAACGAATGCGCCGGGAAAACATTTTTTTCCTTGAACGCGTCGAACTGCCGCGAAAGTCCCCATACGGGCATAATCACCACTACCGCTTCGTCCCGGATATAGTCGACGACGAGCGTTAGGCCGTCGAGCCTCGCTTCGACGCGCTGGTTCGTATACTTCATCACGTCGGCGCCGTTTACAAGGAACGCGGCTAAATTTACCCTTAACACAATCGTGTCGCCTTGCAAGTCATCGAGCGCGGACGCGTTGAGGACGACGACGTCGCTTTTTTGAATGCTGTTGACCGAAGAGGAGTTTTTTATCATGACGGCGATGTTTTCGCCTTCGACGGCAATGCCGCTTCCCCGCGGCAGGTGGGAAACGTCGATTCGGATTTCGCCAAATCCCTCCGCGTTATCTACCGGCGTCTCATATTCCATTTCGACGATTTGAAATGAATCGTTTTCGGATGAGGCAAAGTTGGTCATTAGAAAAGTCGGGACAAGCAGGCTTACGATCGCCGTCGCGACGACGCAGGCGATAGTGATTTTTTTGCCTGACGTCCTGTTTTTGTTGTACACGGTATGGCGGTTGAGGATGAAAGCCGCCGCGATAAACGCGAGGCACGTTCCGGCGGCTTTAAGGAAGAACGCGGCAAGGGACGGCTCCCTCAGGATAAAAGCCAGGTAAACCGGCGCGTTTTCGACGACGAACCCGATATTTACGACCAGAAGCGCCAACACCGCCGTTAAGGCTACGCCCGCGTACGGCGCCCACTTTCGAAGGGCCGCCCCTATTAGCTCGAGCAGCGCCAAAATCAATGACGCGTACGCCAAATGCACGAAGAAGCCGGCGGCGATAAAACCGGCGGAAAAGTCGAGCGCGAAGCATATGTTATAGCCAAAAGCCGCAATCAGCTTGAAAACGCCAATATGGGCCAGGTACGCCGCGCACGCGGCGAGCGTCACGGCGAAGGCGAACATGAAGTTCAACAGCAGCGACGAAACGTACCGGCTGTCGTTGGTCTGCGGAAACGCGGAAAGCCTCGCGTTTGTATGCCTGTGCGAAAAAACGGCTATGATAAAGATAATGGCGATTACGTAGAAGAAAACGACCGAATAATCGGTGATCGTGTAATATTGAAGCGAATCCTCGCTCCCAATCATTCCGATTGGCGCGGCGGAAAGGCTCCCGACGAGGAGCACCGCGAAAACTGCCGCGGTCCAATAGAAACCCCGCGCCTGCGTTTTTAGCCTGACTTTCAAAAGGCTTCGGGTATTTTCGTAGTTTTCCTTTACCATAAGCACTCGAATTCATCCTCCTTGTTCTGCCGCGTGAGGTAGACGCACAGATCCTCCGCGCTTACCGGCGAAACGGAAAGGCCGAGCCGCCTCGATGATTCCGCCGCAAGCTCGGTGCATGTTTCGTAAATTACCGCGAAGCATTTCATTTCGCTTTTTTTATGGGCGATCACTTTTTTGCCGTCTATGAATCCGCTAACCGCCCGCTCGCTTCCGTCCACGCGGTACGCGCTTTGCCTGACGTCGTCGATCGGACAGTTTAAAACGGTCCTGCCCCGCTCGATCAGTATGACGTCGGAAAGCGCGCCTTCGATTTCCGAAAGTAAATGGCTGGAAACGATGAACGTACGCGGGTTGTCGGCAAAATCACGGAGGAGTATCTCATACGCGGCTTTCCTCACGGTCACATCCATTCCGAGCACGGGCTCGTCGAGCATCGTAAGCGGGACGCGGCACGAAAGGGCGCAGATAAAGTTGAAGATGCTTCCCATGCCCTGGGACAGATTTTTGTATCTCATTTTTTCCGAGAGCTCAAAATACTTC
>WREB01000302.1 GCA_009779525.1 Defluviitaleaceae bacterium | reverse complement strand
TCGCGGCGGTCCTCAAGCTAATAGCGAGGAAGCAGGCGGCGGCGGAGGCCGCCTCGAAGGCGAAGACGATTTTTTTAGCTAACATGAGCCACGAGATGCGCACCCCGCTGAACGCCATAACCGGAATGGCGAAGATCGGCAAGTCGGCGGACGAGACGGAGCGGATGCTCTACTGCTTCAATAAAATCGAGGACGCCTCGGAGCTTCTGCTCGGCGTCATAAACGACATCCTCGACATGTCGAGGATCGAGTCCGACAAGTTCATGCTTGCGAGGTCGGAATTCCATTTCGAGCACATGATGAGGAAGGTCGTGAACATCGCGCTGTTCCAGGCGCATGAAAAGAACCAGAGCCTCGAGCTTTCCATCGACGAGACGATACCCGAGACGCTTATCGGCGACGAGCTGAGGCTTTCGCAAATACTAAACAACCTGATTTGCAACGCCATAAAGTTCACGCCGGAAAACGGCCGGATAAGCGTCGAAGCCTTCCTTTTCACATTTGAGAGCGAATCTTGCAAGATACGGATCGTCGTCACCGACAACGGGATCGGGATAAGCCCCGAGCAAAACGCCCACCTGTACGACCCGTTCTGGCAGTCGGACAAAAACATGTCGAGGCATTTCGGCGGGACGGGGCTCGGGCTTTCGCTTTGCAAGAAGATAATCGAGCAGATGGGCGGGGAGATTTGGGTCGAGTCCGAGTTCGGCAAGGGCTCGGCGTTTTCGTTTACGGTAAGGCTTGAGACGGGCAAGCTCGAACTGGCCTCGCCCGAGGATTCCGGGGAGTTCGAAGAAGACCTTCCGGTGCCGCGCTTCGTGGGGAAGCGGGTGTTGTTGGCCGAGGACGTCGAAATAAACCGCGAGATCGTGCTTGCGCTGCTCGAGCCGACGCTGCTCGAATTCGAATGCGCGGTCAACGGGAGGGAAGCGGCGGAAATGTTCGCATCAAACCCCGGAAGCTACGACATGGTGTTCATGGACCTTCAAATGCCCGAAATGGACGGCTACGAGGCGGCCCGCGCGATCCGCGCGTCAAGCGCGCCGAACGCCAAGACGATACCGATATACGCGATGTCGGCGAACACGTTTTGCGAAGACATAGAACGCTGCCTCGCTTCCGGGATGAACGGGCACATCGCGAAGCCGCTGAACTTAGACGAGGTGTTGGGGAAACTGCGCTTGCACCTGACATAGATAATTTCCAAATGGCCGAAATAAAAAATCCCGCGGGACCTGACCGGTCCTGCGGGTTTTTTACGGAAAATTTTAGTTACACCTCGTCCGTCTTCCAAAGCCCGTGAAGGTTGCAATAAGCGTAGGCCGCGACCGGCCCGTCGCCGGCGAAGCAAAATTCCGCCTTGGGCGCCTCGCCCGCCGAAAGCCCCTTGCGATGGCCGCCGCGATCCGTCTCGACGAAGACGAACTTGATGTGGTGCCCCTCCTCCATCGGATGCGGAACCGAGCCGACGTTTACGGCGAACTTCCCGCCCGCCTTGGAAACGACCGGAAGGTGCTTTTCGCCTGCGGCGTCGGCCGTGTTCGGGACAAGCTCCTTCAAGGGTTCGCCGCAGCACTGCATCGGCGCGCCGTTGTCGCATATCAGGCCGACAAGGTTGCCGCAGCGCCCGCAGACAAAAAATTTTTGCCTTCCTCGCATATTAAGCCCTCCTAATTCGACTTGACGGCCCGGTAGAGCCGGTAGCCGCCGCAAAGATTATAAACTTCGAAGCCGTTTTGCGAAAGTATCCGCGACGCCGCGTAGCTCCTGGCCCCGCTCTGGCAGCAGACGTAAACTTTTTTGGATTTGTCGAGCCCGCCAAGCTTATCGCGCAGCTCGCCGAGCGGTATGTTAACGAACCCGTCTATCATGCCTTCGCGGCATTCCCGCGCGTCGCGCACGTCGACGCAGGTTGCGCCTCCTTCTTGCAAGACGGCGTCGACGTCGTGCCAGTGGAAGTTTTTGACTCTTCCGGAAAGCGCGTTTCCTATCGCGAAGCCCGCTATGTTAACCGGGTCCTTCGCGTTCGAGTACGGCGGCGAGTAGCAGAGCTCGAGTTTTGCCAAATCGTCCGCGTCCATTCCGGCGCGTATCGCGACGGCGAGCGCGTCGCAGCGCTTAACCGCGCCCTCCGGCCCGAATACTTGGGCGCCGAGGATTTTCCCGCTTGGCTTTTCGTAGACGACCTTCATCGAAATCATTTCCGAACCGGGGTAGTACGCCGCGCGGTCGGGCAAATATAAAAATTGCTTGTCGCATTCGATCCCGAGACGCTTAGCCGATTTTTCGCTGAGGCCCGTCGCCGCGGCGGTTTTTCCGAATATCTTGATTACCGCCGAACCCTGCGTCCCGTCGTAGACGGAGCGTATCCCGCAGATATTGTCCGCGGCGATCCGCGCCTGCTTCGCGGCGGGCCCGGCGAGAGGGACCATCGAAGCCTGGCCGGTGAAGAAATCGAAGGTCTCGACGGCGTCGCCGACGGCGTAAATGCAAGCGTCGGAAGTCCGCATCGTTTCGTCGACGATAATGCCTGCGCGCGAGTTGACGTCGAGCCCCGCCTTTGACGCGAGCGCGCTTTCCGGAACCACTCCCGCCGCCATGATCACCATGTCGGCGGCGAGCGGCCCGCGGGATGTCTCGAGCGCGAGGCGACCGCCGCCCCACGATATTTTATTTACGGCGCAGCCGAGGCTAAGGGCGACGCCGCGTTGTTTTATATAGCCGTGTATCTCGCAGGCGGCGTCCATGTCGAACGGAGCGAGCAGCTGGTTTGACAGCTCGACGATCGTCACGCGTATTCCGGCATCAGTCAGGTTTTCCGCGACTTCGACCCCGATAAATCCGCCCCCGACGACGACCGC
>WREB01000301.1 GCA_009779525.1 Defluviitaleaceae bacterium | reverse complement strand
TTTTACTCTAAATAAACGCCGCCTTTGACAAGCGCCTCGCGCAGGACTTTGTACTCAAGCTCGCGGACGCCGACGCCGCTTTGGGCGCAAAGCGCCGCGGCGGTGCCCGCTGCCTGACCCTGACCCATGCAGGCTACGGTGTTCCTAGTCGACATGTGGGCGTCATGGTCGGAAGTTATCATCATCCCGATCGCGTACAAGTTATCGAAACCCCTGACGCAAAGCGCCCGGTACGGTATCCCGTAGGTCCCGCCGTTCTTGATTTGGAAGCGCGGGGCGCTGTCGTGGAAACCGTACGTGAATACGTCGTCCTCGTAGTGGACTCCGTTTAATATGTCCTCGTGAGGAATGTCGAAATCGCAGGCGACGCACCTGCCGCGCCTTATCGCGACCGAAGGGCTCGTGCGCGCGATAAAAGCCCCCTCGCAGCCCGGAACGTATCTGCGCAGCAGTTCGACGGCTTTCATCTGGCGCCGCCGCAATTCTATTTCCGCCTGCGTTAGCGCGTCCCTGCCAGTCGGGCTCGACTGCATCACGTAATTTATCTTCACGAACATAAAATAATCGTCGCGTGTAGTCGTTATTACGGGACTCATGCCTATTTTTGCGGCTTCCTCGGCAAACTCGCGGCTGACTTTGCGAAAATCGCCGTCGACCCGGACTATCTTGCCCGGTCTTCCGTCTCGCAGGCCCTCGCTGTATTGGGTCAGCGCCCCGCTTTCGGCGAACCATTTATGGTATTTTTCGACGTCGACGCCTCCGACTCCCATTCCGTTCGCGACGGGATAATCGTTCGGTTCGGTATACTCGGCCCCCGCGTGCGCGCATAGATCACCGTAACCGGTCGCGTCGACGAAACTCTTGGCGAAGAACGCCTCCCGCCCCGCCCTGCTTTCCATTATCGCGCATCCGACCGCTTTACCTTCGACGGCGGCGCCGACAAGCATCGTGTTGACGAAAATGTCCACCCCCGATTCGCGGAGGATCTCGAAACAGACGTGCTTGTAAACTTCCGTGTCGACCGCGGTGCAGATAGAATCGTAGTCGTATCCCACCGTCATCTCGGCATGCCCGGTCGTGCCCCCGTATTCGGCGAGCCTGTCTACAATTTCTTGCGGAATGCCCCTGACTACCTGGCGCTTTTCGACGCCCGGGAACGCCTTCCATAAATTGAAGAAGCTGTGGATCGCGGTCCCGCCTTCGGTAACGATGCCTCCGGCATAGCCCTTCGATTCGATAAGCGCCGTTTTCGCCCCGTTTCGCGCGGCCGCGACGGCGGCTAAAACCCCGCCCGTCCCGCCGCCGGCTATGACCGCGTCGTACTCGCGCGCGGGAATCTTTCTTTCCGGTTCGGTGTAATAGCGCATGCGAACCCCCTAAATCTCCAATAAAATCGTGAACGGCCCTTCGTTTACGAGCGAAACTTCCATCGCGGCGCCGAATGAGCCGCATGCGACTTTTTTAAAACAACCAGCGCTTTTTTCGCAAAAATAATCGTACAGCGCCTCGGCCCGCTTCGGTTCGCAGGCTTCCGCGAAACTCGGGCGGTTTCCCTTCTTGCAATCGGCGTACAGCGTGAACTGCGAAACCAGAAGCAACTCGCCGGAGACGTCGTCTATGCTTAAATTGGTCTTTCCCTGCGCGTCCGGAAATATTCGCAGGTTTTTGATTTTTTCTATCATTTTGTCGGCTTCCCCGAACGAATCGTTTTTGCCGAACCCAAGCAGGACGGCGTAGCCAAACCCGATTTCACCGATCACTTCGTCGCCCACCGATACGGAAGCGCGCGCAACGCGCTGTATCAACGCCTTCATATACCGCACCCATTTTTCGTTTCGATGATTTTAGCAAAAAAGGGGTTCGCTCGGTAGGCGGAATTCGTATTTTGCGCCGCGATTCCATTTATTATACAATCAGCCGATTGCGCGGTACAGCTTGCGAGGCTTGGGGCGAATAGATAAAAAATTGCTGCTTGTCGACGGTCACAGCATCCTTAACAGGGGGTTTTACGCGATCCCCTCGCTTACGAACGGCGAAGGCGTGTTCACAAACGCCGTGTTCGGGTTCCTAAACGTGTTCGTTAAACTCTTCGAGGAAGAAAAACCTGAATATGTCATCGTCGCTTTCGACGTCCCGAAAAAAACGTTCAGGCACGAACAATACGCGCCTTATAAGGGCACGCGCAAGCCGATGCCTGACGAGCTCCGTCCCCAGGTGCCCCTCTTGAAACACGTTTTGGCGAAAATGGGAATACATACGGCTGAGTGCCCCGGTTTCGAAGCGGACGACGTCATAGGGACGCTGGCGGCGCAAGCGAAAACCAAGGGAATAGAAACGGTCATCTTATCCGGAGACCGCGACCTGCTGCAGCTGGCCGGCGAACGCACGACCGTCCGAATACCGAAGTCGAAAGCCGGCAAAACCGAAATCGAAAACTATAAAGCCTCCGACGTGTTGGAACGCTACGGCGTCACGCCGCGCGAATACATAGACGTGAAGGCGTTGATGGGCGACGCTTCCGACAACATACCCGGAGTCCCCGGAATCGGCGAGGTGACGGCGACGAAAATTGTCGCCGCGTTCGGTTCGGTCGAAAACGCGATTGAACGCGCGAACGAGATCAAGCCGGCGAAAGCGGCCGATAGCATTGTTAGCAATGCGGAGCTCGCGATATTAAGCAAAAGGCTCGCGACGATATCGCTCGATGCGCCTGTCGAATTTAGCGAAAGCGAATCGGCTGTCTGCGACATGTGGAACGAAAGCGCGCGCGACGAGTTCGTCCGGCTCGAATTCAAGTCGTTTTTATCGAAGTTTTCAAAAACAACGGCGGCGCATGTTAAAAATGATTATCGGTTGATCGTTA
>WREB01000300.1 GCA_009779525.1 Defluviitaleaceae bacterium | reverse complement strand
TTTCTCGCTCGTACGCGTTCTTTCCTTCGGCCTCAAGCTCACCGCGCTGCATTTTCGGCGGATCCTGTATGACGGCGGTTTCGCCGCCGAGCACCCAGATCGTTGCCGGATTCTCTTCGTTTTGCCTCAAGCCGTTTTCGTTGAAGTTCCAATGCACGCCCTCAAGACCGCGCGCGATGTCCTGCCAGTTGTAATGGTTGCCGAACGGCGAGGGAGACGGGTCGTCCTTTGCCCGAAGCAGCCAATCCACGAATTTGAAGGCCGCCTCGACCTTTTCATCGGACATTCCCTTCGTGAACATTAAATAAAGGTACGGAATAAGCTGCGGCGTCGGCATGAACGTTCCGTAACTGCTCGCCACCGTTCCGAGCGGGATCCAATCCACGTTCGGGTCGACGGCGTACAGCTCGTCGAATCCCGCGGGCGGTCCCCAGCTGTCGACGTTGATAGCGGTCTTGCCCGTAATGACGTTTTGATTCCTGCGCGCGTAGTTGTCGTCGGTGAAGTATTCCTGGTCGATGAGACCTTCCTGGTAATTAAGGCGGAGGGTCGTCATATAGTCGAAATAGTTCTGCGTGTAGATGTCGTAGACCATGTCGCCCGACGCGTCGGGGTACCAGTTGCCCGTGAGCCCGTAGATGCTGCGGAACATGTTGTGATAGTGCGGCGAATGTCCGAACGGCACCATCGAATTATCCCACGCTTTGATAGACCTCGCGGCCTCGATCAATTGCTCGACCGTGTCGATCGGCCCCGAGAACGAGGTTTGGTCGAGGATGTCCTTCCTGTACCAAAGCGCGGCGACGGGAACCGACGAAACGCCGCGGAGCGAAGTCAGCGCGTAGGTAGAGCCGTCGTACTTGATGAACGGAGCTAGCATGTCGGCGGTCTTCTGCGCGTACGCCTTGTATTCCTTCGAATACTGTTCGATCGGGCCGTCGAGCGCCATAAGCGTGCCCTGCATGTAAAGCTGGTAGAGCCAGGGCTGGCTGTACTCGTACAGCAGGTCGGGCGCGGTGCCGGCGGCGATCCACGTGTTCATGATCGTGCGCGAGTCGTAGCGCACGACGCCGTACACCTTGATGTTGACGCCGATTTTGTTGAGCTGCTCGTTGAGGAACGTAATCGTCGCGTTGTCCTCGGGCGTCCCCGCTTCCGCGGGCACTCCCCTGTCGAACAGCGTTAGCGAAACCTCGACTATCTTCATCGGCTCTTCCGGTTCGGGTTCGACGACCGGTTCGGCGGGGGTTTCGACGACGGTTTCAGCCGGGGTGTCAACCGCGGTTTCCGTGGTTGTGTCCGCGGGAGCCTCCGTCGGCTGCGCCGCAGGCGCTTGTGTGGGCGTCGGCGTGCTTGCCGCGCCTCCGCCGGACGAACCCGCTCCGCTGCATGCGCAAAGACCAAAGATCATTAGCGCAGCAAGCAAACATGTTAAAACTTTTTTCACAATGAATCCTCCTTATCCTTTTATGGAACCTATCATAACGCCTTTGGCGAAATGTTTTTGTAAAAACGGGTAAACCATTATTATCGGAAGCGTCGAAACCATTATCGACGCGCCCTTGAACGCCTCGGGAGTCATCCGCTGCCGCTGCGCGATTCCCTCCTCGTAAATCTGCTGGATGTTTTGCGTGCTCATCCAAAGCAGGTACCTCAGCCGAAGCATCAGCGTAATCTTTTCCGAGCCGTGCAGATACAGAAGCGGCATCATGTACGCGTTCCACCAACCCACCGCGTAAAACAACGTAAGCGTCGCGAGTATCGGCTTCGAAAGCGGGAGCACGATGCGCACGAGCACCAGCGGGTCGCTCGCCCCGTCGATCTTCGCAGATTCTTGAAGCTCGTACGGGAGGTGCTGGAAGAACGTCCGGAGCATTATCATGTAGGAAATCCCGTAGAACGAAAGAATCCAAAGCCCCTCGAATTTATTCATGAGCCCGATGTTGCGCATCAGCATGTAGGTCGGGATCAGCCCGCCGCCGACGAACATCGTGATAACCATCAATATTAAAATTATGCGTTTGCCCGGAAAATACGCGCGGGACATCGGGTACGCGAACAATATAGTCGCGACCATGTTGACAAGCGTGCCCCCGACCGTCATGTAAACCGTGTTGAGCATCGATTTGCCTAATATTCCGTCCTGCCAGATTTCTACGTAAGCCGCGGGGGAGAACTCGATCGGCCAGAGGAAAACCTCGCCCGCCATGATCGCGCGGTTGCTCGAAAGCGAAACCGCGAGCGTCGAAACGAAAGGATAAAGGCAGGCGAAGGCGAAGAAGCCCAAGAAGGCGTGGTTAATGATTTCGAAAACCCATTCGCCCGGCGAAAGCCTGATTTTATTCCTGATCTTGATGTGCCTCGCGTCATTTTGCATGCTTCATACCTCCCTCGCGGGGACCCGCCGCCATAATCATAGCATCGTGGACCCGCCGAGTTTGCGGGATATGTTGTTGGTGATGATGAGCAGGATGAAGTTTATTGAAGTCTGGAACAACCCGATCGCCGTCGTATAGCTGTATTCCATCCGCTCGATTCCCATCCGGAAGTTATAAGTGCTGAACACCTCCGCGACGGGCCTTACGAAGTTGTTCATCATCGTGTAGACATGCTCGAAGCCGAGGTCCATCATCGAAGCCATGCGCATTATGAGCAGCAGCGAAACCGTCGGCATTATCGCGGGAAGCGTTATGTACCACGCCTGCTTGAAGCGCCTCGCGCCGTCGATGCGCGCCGCCTCGTACTGCTCGACGTCAACTCCCGCGATCGCCGCGAGGTAGATGATCGTCCCCCAGCCCGCGTCCTTCCAAACAGCCGAGACGACGAACATGATCCTCCACCAAACCTTGTCCGCCATGAAATAAATCGGCGATATACC
>WREB01000299.1 GCA_009779525.1 Defluviitaleaceae bacterium | reverse complement strand
TTCATGGCCGGGCGCGCCGACGTTTATATGCTGACTTCGGCGCCGGGGTTAGAAGACGTCGCCATGGACGAGGCGCGCGTTAAGCTTGGCGCGTCCCCTTACGCGCTCATGCGCGGCAAGGCGTTTGTCGCGGCGAAATCCGGCTTCGACTTTTTACGGCTCAGATCGGCGGACAACGTCTACCGTTTGCTTTGCGTCGGCGAGATAAACACGAGCCGGAGCGCGCAAGAAGAAATAAACATACGCGATTTTGATTATAAAGCCTGTTTTACGCGCGGCGGGATGGCGCGCGGCTTTTCGGTAAGGGCAAGCGTCGCGGGCAGGCACGGCCGCAGCCGCTTCGAAATAGCCGATGCGTTTGGGCGGGCGCTTTCGAAAAAAACCGGGATGATTTTTTTTGACGGTCCGGAGAGCGAACGAGCGGATCAAAACTCGAACGGAATAATAGAAAGCGGCGAGCGGTCCCGCGGCGCTGTTTCCGATGAAGCAACCAAATTTGCCGAGCTTAGGCTCGACGTCGTCGAAGGATTTTATCTGCTTTCGCAAAAGCTGACCGGCGCCGGCTTCCGGTTTAGGGGGGGCAAGGCCTTTTCAAAGGCGGCGCTTCGGCCGACCGTCGCGCACTCGCTCGTTTGGCTTACGAATCCGAGGGGTTGCGACGTCTTTTTTGATCCGTTCTGCGGATCCGGAACGCTGCTGTGCGAGCGCGCGGAGTACCCGCGCGCGGGGCTTTTCGGCGCGGATATTAATTATGCCGCGATCGAGGCTGCGCGGATCAATCTAGTCGGCGCGGGCGCCGGCGAAACGAAGCTCTTTAACGGGGATATCCGTGATATAAAAATCGAAGCGGGTTCGGTTTCGTCAGTCGTAACCAACCCGCCGTGGGGAAACCAAATTCACGCGGACGAAATCGGCGGGCTTTACCGCGATTTAATGTCAAGGCTTAAAGTATGGCTTGGCGGCGACGGAAGGGCGGTCGTGCTGGCGCCAGGCGGCGCGCCGGTCGCGGAGGCGGCGCAAGGTAGCGGAATGCACTGCGAAACGCTTCGCGAAGTGAGCCTGCACGGAACGCTCGCGCGCGTCCACTCGCTTGCGCCGGGATAAAACGTGCGTTATAATGGCGCCGAAGCACATTTGCAAAATATGAAGGGGACAGGATGTGATCCTTTGCGCGACGATTACTTGATCGTCACCGACTCGACGACCGACCTCACGCAGGAATTCGCGGACAAGCTCGGGCTTGTCATCGTGCCGTACCTTTTCAACCTGGACGGCAAGGAATACTACGATTATCCCGACAGGCGCGAACTTTCGATACGCGACTTCTACGACGCGCTTCGCGACGGCAAGACGGCAAGCACCTCGCTTGTCACAAAGCAGCGCTACGAAGAAGTTTTCAGGCCGCACCTCGCGAGCGGAAAGGACGTCATCTACCTGTGCCTCTCGACTGGGCTCAGCAGCAGCTACAGCCAATGCGAGCTCGCCGCGGAGGAACTCCTTAGGGAGTATCCCGAAAGAAAGCTGATAACGATAGACTCGCTCGGCGCCTCGATGGGGCAGGGTTTAATGGCGTATTACGCGTCGAAGGCGCGCGACGAAGGCAAGACGATTACGGAGAACGCCGATTACATCCGCGAAATCATACGTACCACCTGCCACTGGGTCTCGGTCGACGACTTAAAGCATTTGAGGCGCGGCGGGCGCGTTTCCGGCGCTTCCGCGTTCATGGGCACGATCTTAAACATCAAGCCGATCATCCACATGGACGAAGAGGGGCGGCTGATCCCGGTCGCAAAAATCCGCGGCTGGGCCAACGTGTTCGACTACCTTGGCAAGCGCATAGAAGAAACGATGATCGAACCCAAGGACCAGATCATTTTCATCAGCCACAGCGATTCTGAGGAAACCGCAAAAAAGCTCGCCGAATATCTGCTCAACCGGTTCGGCCCGCGCCAGATCGAGATAAACACGATAGGCCCGGTGATCGGGGCGCATACGGGCCCCGGCACGATCGCGCTGTTTTATTTAGGCTCGAAAAGATAACGGGCGCAAAAGCGAAGCGCCTACCCGCCGTACCTGGCTTCCTGATAATTGGCCGTCAAAGCGTCGATATCCTCCGACGCTTTTATTTTTTTTGCTATTTCCCACGACGTGTCGCTTGGGCCTACCGAGACCGCGTCCTTTTTCTTGGTCATGTGCTTTTTGACTTTTTTGTAAAACGCCCGCCTTACTTTATTCGTCGGCGCAAGGCGCCTTGCCTCGCCTTTTCGCCTGAACGACAGCGTGAAGCCGGCGTCTAAAAATTCTTTTTCGTCGCTCCCCGCCTCAACCGTTTTTTTGTAAAAAAGCTTGTAAAGCCGGTAGCAGCCGTATGCGACGGCCGCGACCGCGGCGGCGGCCGTCGCCAAAACGAAAAGCGCTAGAAACGCCCGCTCGAGTATCACCCATATGAGCCAGGGTTCTGAATGCGCCGCGACGTCGGGCGCGTCGTAGGCGCCGCCGATATCCGCGTCCGATAGCGCCTGAGAATAATCTGCCTCGGGCTGGCTTCCGCCCCTTCGGCTGCCCGCCCAGCGCATAAATTTGAGGAACAAGCCCCACGCGCGCGCGACGATTTCCGCAAGCCCCGAGGCGAACCCGAACGCGTACGCAACCGCCGCCGCGGCAAGAAAAAACAGGATAAACGCGGCGACTATCCTGTTGTTGAACCTGACGATCGACGCCCGCCCGCGCGTCAGATCCGCGCCGCCCCACTGCAGCGTGCCGTCGAGGCCAAGCATCTGGCCGGTCAAAAACATAAGAGCAAGCAAAACGGCGAACGTCAGCGCGATCAGACGCGCCGCCGCCTGCACCCCGGAAAATTCGCATACCAATCCCGC
>WREB01000298.1 GCA_009779525.1 Defluviitaleaceae bacterium | reverse complement strand
CCGCCGCCACCGCCGCTTCCGCCCTGCACCTGCTGCAGTATGAAAAGCAGAAGCAGCACGGATACCGCTAAAATCAGAAGCGAAGGCAAAAGCTGCATGAACCAGCCGGGCTTCGGCGCGGCGTTGGTGTCGAGGGCGAAGCCGTAGTCGTCGAACGCCGGGTGCACGATCTGCATGAACAGCTCGACGCTAGGTATCGCGACGGTGTGCTTCGAGCCGTCCGGAAGCGTCGCGACGGCGACGCCCGCGTTAGATACGTCTGTGTCCGGGGTTATTTGCAAATCCGCGATCCTGCCGAGGCGGAGGTCGCGGAGCAGCTCCGCGTAGGTGTACGGAACGTCGTTCGCCGGCGGCGAAGTCAGGCGTATCGCGGTCAGTATGAACAGGATCGTGAGGAAGATGATTATGTATAGGCTCAAATTTTTGAAAAGCTTGTTATTCAAAGCGCAATACCCCCAGGTACGGAAGATTTCTGTAACGCTGCGCGTAGTCGAGCCCGTACCCGACCATGAACAAGTCGGGGATCACAAAGCCGAGGTAATCGTAGCGCGCCTCGCGCGCCACGCGCCTGTCCGGCTTGTCGAGCAGCGCGCATATCTTAAACGAGGCCGGTTCCATCGCCTCGATGTAATCGCGCAAAAACACGAGGGTCCGCCCGGTGTCGACGATGTCCTCGATCAAAAGCACATGCTTGCCGCCCAGCGGCTCCCCGGTCTCGTGGCGGAGCAAGACGCCCCCGCTCGAGACGGACTCGTCCCCGTAGCTCGCCGCCTTGAGGAAATCGAAGCGCACGTTGTTGTCGAGCTTGCGCGAAAGGTCCGCCATGAAAATGACCGCGCCCTTGAGCGCGCAAACCATCGTGATGGTCTTTTCGCCGTAGTCGTTTTTTATATCGCGCGCGATCTCGTCGAGGCGGCGGTCGATTTCGTCCGCCCTAAACATCACGCTAAGCGTTTCCTTCAAGTGCCACGCGCCCTTTTTTATATTCGTATAGGCTTGAGACCGTTATGAAAACGGAAGCCGCGCCCGCCTCCGGAGCGTAGCGCCCGCTAACGCGGCCGGCGCCGTCGAGTATCCAGAGTATTTCGCCGCCGTCCGCGATAAGCGGTATTCCGTCTCGCAAATCCCGCGGAATCTTTTTGTCTGTGAAGTAGTCCTGCAGCTTCTTTTCCCCGACGCCCTTTAAATAGATGCGGTCGCCCGGAAGCCTCGAGCGCAGCGACAAAGGCGCCCGTATTCTATCATAACGGAACTCCTTAGTACAGCCGCCGGCCGCGTTATCCCCGGTCCCCTCGAACGAAACGCGGACGGCAAGGCCGAAAGATTCCGCGATAACCGGCGCATCGCAGGAAAGCGCGTATGAATTTTTAACACGGGCGCGGCTGTCGTTTTGCCGGCAAATCACGAGCTTGCCGTATTCCCTTTTTACCCGAAGCTTCGCGGGTAGCTGCACGACGCGGCCTGAACCGCCCGAAACCAGCCCGGCGACGGCTTCGACGTGGGAGGCGCTGATATTTTTTAAGCCGCCCGCGTCTTCCGCCCTCGCGTTGTTGAGGCTGATCCATTCGCGAAGGATTCTGCGGACGATCGATAGCGGAAATCCCGACAATGAATCAACGTCAAGCGCCGGGGTCCCGTCGTCCGCCGCGTCCGGTACAAGGCATCTTTGCATCGCTTCCCTCGCGAAAATCGAAAGGTACTCGTCTTCCTCGCTTAAAATTTCCGCGGCCCGAGCGATCGCTTTGTCCGCTTCCGGGAAGTTTCGCTTTATTTCCGGAATGACGCAATTTCGCATCCGGTTTCTCGCGTACGAACCGTCCGCGTTGCTTTCGTCGGTCCTGTACGGAATTTTTTTTGCGTCTAAGTATTCGAGCACTTGGTCGCGCGTCGCGTAAAGAAGCGGCCGGACTATGTTGCCCCTAACCGGCGAAATGCCGCGAAGCCCAAGCATCCCCGAGCCCCGGACAAAATTTAGCAGGGTCGTTTCGACGCTGTCGTTTCGGGTGTGCGCCACCGCGATTTTGTCGGCCCCGGTTTCGGCAAGCAGCCTGTCGAAATATCCGTAGCGTATCCTGCGGCCGGCCTCCTCGATCGATAGGCTCTCGCGCTTCGCAAATTCCGCGGCGTCGGCCCTATGCGAGAAGAACGGGACGCCAAGCGATTCGCACGCCGCCCGCGCGAACTTTTCGTCGCCGTCGGAGCTTTCGCCGCGCAGGCAGTGGTTGACGTGGGCGGCGTAAAGCTCGCACGAAAAAAAGGGGCGCAGCTCGCACAGCGCGTGAAGCAGCGCGGTCGAGTCGGCGCCTCCCGAAATCCCGACTATCACCTTGCAGCCGGGCGGAAACATCGAATGCTTCTTCGCCGCGCGCGCGAGCGTCGCGGGCAGTCCGTCCCTAATGAAAGATTCGCCCATCCGTCAAGCGGTTGTTACGCGGCGCCGCGAGAAGGCAAACCCTGCCATAACAAAAAACCCGCGTCTCCGCGGGCCGTTCGCCTTAAACCCTTCCAAGGTATTCGTTCGTTCGCGTGTCGATTTTGATCACGTCGCCGACGTTGATGAAAAGCGGGACTTTTACGGACGCGCCCGTCTCGACCGTCGCGGGCTTGGTCGCCCCCGTCGCGGTGTCGCCCTTGAAGCCGGGCTCGGTTTCGGTGACCGAGAGCTCGACGAAGATCGGCGGCTCGATTCCGAACACGCGGCCGTTATGGGATAGTATCTTGACCATTTCGTTTTCCTTGACGAAACGCAGCGTATCGCCCACGTCGGAAGCGTTTATCTCGGATTGTTCGAACGACTCCGCGTCCATGAAGTAGTAAAGCGATCCGTCGTTATATAGGTACTGCAGGTCTTTTCGCTCGATGTGCGCCCTCGGCATTTTT
>WREB01000297.1 GCA_009779525.1 Defluviitaleaceae bacterium | reverse complement strand
TTCCCGGTATAGATCGTCTCGACGCCGCGAAGGTCCGTTATCAATATTTCGTTGTCCATTTTGCTGTGCTTAAGGACCATTTCTTTGAACTTGTCGTTTTGCTCCGCGTACAGGTGGACCCTCTCCAGCACGTCGGGAAGCGCCAGTATCTCGTCTATCGACATGTACCTGCAGCAGTCGATCAGTTTTTCCATAAGCGCGTAGTTGCTTATCGTGAAATCGCGGAAGCGCCCGAGGCCCGTGCGCGGGTCCATCATGAAGCCGAGCAGCACCCAGCCCTGCGGGTCGATGATGTCGTCTTTTATCAGGCGTCCCGAATCGACTTTGTCCGCCGCCGCGACCATGCCCTCGAAGCCCGGAAGCCTTTCTTTGCCGTTGTAGTAATCGTAGACCACCCGCGCGCAGCTCGGCGCGTGGTAGCTCGCGCCCTCGTACTTAAAGTCCGATCCGAGTCGCGCGTGCTCGCTCGAATGGTGGTCGAACCAAAGCCCGCAGCCGGGAATGTATGGGATATTTGCGAGCACGTCGTTCGAATCCGCCTCGACGAGGCCGTCCTGTATGTCCTTCGGGTGCACGAATTTCCAGCAGTCGATTAAATCAAGTTCCTTCAATATGGCGGCGCACGCAAGCCCGTCGAAGTCAGAGCGGGTCAACAGCCTCATATGACTTCCCTCCATGAATCATTCGGATAAATAACTGCCCGGCCATTATGACACACGCCGTCTTAAACTACAACAACGCCGGGATACTTGCGATGCGGACGGCGCGCGGCCAATAATTATTTGTGCCAGCCAACCGTTGATATTATAATTGGCGCAAAATTTAAACCGGAGGGACATATGAAAAACATGCCGTGCGTCAAGCTCGGAATCGTCGCGGTCAGCCGCGACTGCTTCCCGATGACGCTTAGCTCGGCGCGGAGGGCCGCCGTCGCGGCCGCGGTAAAAAAACGCGGGATCGAAATCGAGGAAATAAACGTCACCGTCGAAAACGAAAGGGACGCGGTTCAGGCGCTTAGCGAAGCGAAGGACGCCGGCGTCAACGCGTTGTTCGTATACCTCGGGAACTTCGGGCCCGAGGGGCCGGAAACGCTGCTCGCGCAAAAGTTTTGCGGGCCGGTGATGTTCGCGGCGGCGGCGGAGGAAACGATGGAGGACCTGATTAACGGCAGGGGCGACGCGTACTGCGGAATGCTTAACGCCTCCTACAACCTGGGCCTCAGAAATTTGAGGGCGTACATCCCCGAATACCCCGTCGGCACCGCCGATGAAATCGCGCTTATGGTCGAGGAATTCATCCCGGTCGCGCGCGTAATGATCGGAATATCGAAGCTTAAGATATTTTCGTTCGGGCCGAGGCCGTTCGACTTCCTCGCTTGCAACGCGCCGATCAAGCCGCTGTTCGATTTGGGCGTCGAACTGCAAGAAAATTCGGAGCTCGACTTGTACGCGAGCTACCACGCCAACCAAAACGACCCGAGGATAAAGGAAGTCGCCGAGGACATGGCGAAGGAGCTCGGCCCCGGCAACAAGCAGCCGGGCGTCCTTTCGAGGCTCGCGCAGTACGAGATAACCCTGCTCGACTGGGCCGAAAAACACATAGGGGCGAGCGAATACTTCGTTTTCGCCAACAAATGCTGGCCAGCGTTCCAGACGCAGTTCGGGATGGTCCCGTGCTACGTCAACAGCCGCCTGGCAAGCTACGGAATACCGGTCTCCTGCGAGACCGACATATACGGCGCGCTTACCGAATATATAATCAGCCTCGTGACCCAAATCCCCCCGACGCTCCTCGACATAAACAACTCGGTGCCCTACGACATGTACGAGTCGCAGAAGCACCTTTTCGGCGACTATAAGCCGACCGACCTTTTCATGGGCTTCCACTGCGGCAACACGCCGATCTGCCATCTCAGGAACCCCGAGATGAAATACCAGCTGATAATGAAGAGGCTGCTCGAAAACGATTCGGAGCCGGACATCACGCGCGGCACGCTCGAGGGAAATATCAAGTCAGGCGGCGTCACGCTGTTTAGGCTTCAGTCCTCGGCGAATTGCAAGCTCCGCTCGTACGTCGCCGAAGGCGAAGTGCTAGAGGTCGACCCGAAGTCGTTCGGCGGGATCGGGGTCGTCGCGATACCCGAAATGGCGCGCTTCTACAGGCACGTGCTCATCGAAAAGCAATACCCGCACCACGCCGGCGTAGCGTTTGCCAAGGCGGGCAAGGCGCTTTACAACACGGTCAGGATGCTTGGCGTCGACGACATTTCGTACAACCGGCCCGCCGGAAGCCTTTACTGCGGGGAGAACCCATATAAATAATTATTGCGGGGATTGGTGAAATGGGTAAAAAATACGCGATCGGCGTGGATTTCGGCACGCTTTCCGGACGCTCCGTCCTTGTCGAGGTGGAAGGCGGGAGGGAGGTTGCGACTTCCGTTTCCGAATACAGGCACAAGGTCATGGACGAACGGCTGCCCGACGGCGCGAGGCTCGGCCACGACTGGGCGCTGCAGCACCCGCAGGACTACCTCGACGTTTTTTCCGAAACTATTCCGGCGGTCCTTAAGGCGGGGGGCGTAGACGCGCGGGACGTGATCGGGGTCGGGATCGACTTCACCGCCTGCACGGTGCTCCCGACCGATTCGTCCGGCGAGCCGCTGTGCTTTATGGACGAATACAAATCCAATCCGCGCGCCTACGTCAAGCTTTGGAAGCACCACGCCGCGCAGGACGAGGCGAACAGGCTAAACGAGATCGCCGGCGCGCGCGGCGAATCCTTCCTTAAGCGCTACGGCGGCAAGATATCGTCCGAATGGGCGGTGCCGAAAGTCTGGCAGATCCTTAACGAAGCGCCGGAGATATACGAGGCGTGCGGGCGC